>SKUV01000283.1 GCA_007129775.1 Paracoccaceae bacterium
CCCGGCATAGACCCCCAGCGGGATGCCCAGCACCACGGCGATGACGATGGCGGCGAAGGCCAGCTCCAGCGTGGCGGGCATCCGTTCCAGGATCAGCCCCAGCGCCGGGCGGTTGTAGACGAAGGAATTACCGAAATCGCCCTGCAGCAAGTTGCCAAGGAAGATGAAATACTGCTCGTGAAAGGGCCGGTCGAGGCCAAGCTGCACGATCAGCCGCGCGCGTTCGGCCTGGGTTGCGTCGGGGTCGATCAGGATGTCCACCGGATTGCCGACCGCGAAGATCCCGGCGAACACCAGAAACGACATCACGAAGGCCAGAAACAACGCCTGCAGCAGGCGCCGGATGACATAGACCAAACCAGACCTCCCCCGTGGCCGGTGTCCGCCCCTCACCGGGCCCGGCACCCGCCCTAATTCGCAAGGATGATTGACGCCCCGGAGATTCGGCGCAATCATATTGAGATCCGGCAAGACCTGATTTGCCAAACGAATAGGGGAAAGGCCGATGGAGCTGCGCCACCTCAGGGCCTTCCGCGCGGTCATGCAGACCGGCTCCACCGTCGATGCGGCGCAATCGCTCGGGATATCTCAGCCCTCGGTCAGCCGCCTTCTGACGGAATTCGAAGAGGCCACGGGCGAGCGGCTGTTCATCCGCGCGAACGGCCGCCTTGTCGCGCGCGAGAACGCCGAGGCGGTGCTCCATGATGTGGAGCGCGCGCTGACCGAGATCGAGAATTTGCGCGCCCGGGCCGAGGGCTCTGCCGTGCCGCTGCGCTTTGCGGCGCCCGCCGGCGTCGTCACGCGCATTTTCGGCCCGGCGGTGCGCCGGCTGCAACAGGATCGGCCGGGCCAGAAGATCGTGGCCGAAATCATGTCCTATTACGATGTGGTCGGCGCCGTCGCCTCCGGCCGGATCGACCTCGGATTCGTCAAGGCCCCGGTGGCGCATCCGGCGCTGGACCTGATCGACCTGATCGAGGTGGGTACCGATGTGGTGCTGCCGCGCAGCCACCCGCTGGCCGGCCGCGCCCAGATCACCGTGCGCGATCTGGCCGGCGAGGCGCTTGTGCTGCTGGGCCGGATGCGCCCCTTCCGCGTGCAACTGGAACGGATGTTCCAGCGCGCCCGCATCCGCCCCGAGATCGTGATCGAGACACAGGCGGTCAGTTCCGCCTGCAGCTTCGTGCGCGAGGGGCTGGGCATCACCATCGCCAATGCGCTGCTGGCCCGGGCCGAGGCCGGGGACGACCTGCTGTGCATCCCCTTCGCCGGGGCGCCGCGCCACCGCTTCCGGCTCGCGCAATTGCACCGCCCCGCGCGCCCGCAGGCGCTGCGGCTGCTGGCCCGGCATGTGCAGGACGTGGCACAGGGCATCGCAGGCACGGGGATCGCAGGCCCGGGAATCGCGCCCCCGGCCGCCAAATCCCCCGGCACCACGAGGGCCGGCTAGGCGGGCCGGCCTATTCCGCGGCTTCGGCCAGCGCCGCGCGGGCGCGCCGCAGGTCGGGCGGGGCGGCCTCGGCGGCGAGGCTGCGCACCACCTCCGCCAGCGCCATGGTCTGCGTGCCCTTGTCGCCCAGCCGCCTGACCGAGACGCTGCGCTCGGCCACCTCGCGCGCGCCGATGGCAAGGATCACCGGCACCTTGGCCAGCGAATGCTCGCGCACCTTGTAGTTGATCTTTTCGTTGCGCAGATCGGCCTCCGCCCGGATGCCCGCGGCCGTCAGCGCCGCCACCACCTCGGCCACGTAATCATCGGCCTCCGACACGATCGAGGCGACCACAACCTGCCGCGGCGCCAGCCACAGCGGAAGCCGGCCGGCGTAATTCTCGATCAGCACGCCGATGAAGCGCTCGAAAGAGCCAAGAACCGCGCGGTGCAGCATCACGGGCCGGTGTTTCGCGCCGTCCACGCCCACATAGCTCGCGTCCAGCCGCTCCGGCAGGTTCGGGTCAACCTGCAGCGTGCCGCATTGCCAGTCCCGCCCGATGGCGTCGCGCAGCACGAATTCGAGCTTGGGGCCGTAGAAGGCGCCCTCGCCCTCGAAGACCTCATAGCTGTGGCCCGACGCCGCCACCGCATTGGCCAGCGCCGCCTCGGCGTGATCCCAGCTTTCCTCCGACCCGATGCGCTTTTCCGGCCGGGTCGAAAGCTTGATGCGCCACTCGTCAAAGCCCAGATCGGCATAGATATCCGACAGCAACTCGATGAAACGGCGCGATTCCTCCTCGATCTGCGCCTCGGTGCAGAAGATATGCGCATCGTCCTGCGTGAAGCCCCGCACCCGCATGATCCCGTGCAGCGCGCCGCTCGGCTCGTAGCGGTTGCAGGATCCGAATTCGGCCATCCGCAGCGGCAGGTCGCGATAGCTTTTCAGCCCCTGATTGAACACCTGAACGTGGCAGGGGCAGTTCATCGGCTTGAGCGCATTGATGGATTTCTCGCGCGCATGCTCCTCGTCCACCTCGACGATAAACATGTGCTCCTGATAATTCTCCCAATGGCCGCTCTCTTCCCACAGCTTGCGGTTGACGACCTGCGGCGTGTTCACCTCCACATAGCCGCCGCGGCGCTGCTGGCGGCGCATGTAATCCTGCAGCGTGGTGTAGATCGTCCAGCCATTGGGATGCCAGAATATCTGGCCCGGCGCCTCTTCCTGCAGATGGAACAGCTCCATCTCCCGGCCGAGCCGGCGGTGATCGCGCCTGGCGGCCTCCTCCAGCATGGTCTGGTGGGCCTTGAGATCGTCGCGGTTGCGGAAGGCCACCCCGTAGATGCGCTGCAGCATCGGCCGCGTGCTGTCGCCCAGCCAATAGGCCCCGGCCACATGGGTCAGGCGGAAGGCATCGGCCGGCACCTGCCCGGTGTGCTGCAGATGCGGGCCGCGGCACAGATCCTGCCAGTCGCCGTGCCAGTACATGCGCAGCGGCTCGCCCTCGGGGATGCGTTCGATCAGTTCGATCTTGAAGGGCTCGCCGCTGGCCTCGTAATGGGCGATGGCGCGGGCCCGGTCCCAGATCTCGGTGCGCACGGGCTCGCGGGCATTGATGATCGCCTTCATCCGCGCCTCGATCTGGCCGAGGTCGTCGGGGGTGAAGGGCTCCGCCCGGTCGAAATCGTAAAACCAGCCGTGATCGCGCACCGGCCCGATCGTCACCTTCACATCGGGCCAGATTTCCTGCACGGCGCGGGCCATGATATGGGCAAGGTCGTGGCGGATCAGCTCCAGCGCCGGCGCTTCATCGGCCATTGTATGAATAGTGATAGCCGCATCACGGTCGATCGGCCATTGAAGATCCCAATGGACGCCATCGACCGATGCCGAAATTGCCTTTTTTCCCAGAGATTTGGAGATACTTTCTGCGATTTCCGCCGGGGTGATTCCGGCCGGATAGCTGCGCAGGGATTTGTCGGGAAATGTAAGGTCGATCTGGGCCATGGCTGGCTCTCCTCGTCGGTTTGGCGCCTACGGAACGCCCGGTTGCGGGTTATGTCGGCCGCCTGTTTCCAATACCGGGCGCCCCGTGTCAATGTGCGATCCGGCGCGCGCTGCGAGCGCCGGGCAAACCGCGGCGCCCGCGCAACCGACCGCGCCGCCGCGCGTTGAGGGGGCCGAACCATGCGGAGGCAAACCATGAGCGACATCGACACCCGCGCCTGGGGCACAGCCGGCATCATCGGCGCGCTGATGATCGGCCTCGGCCTGTGGCAACGGCGCACGGAACGGGAGGACGCACCATGAGCAGCCGACGCGACGCGGTCACCATGGCCTACGAGGCGCTGGCGGGCGAGGATGACGGCCGCTCCTGCCGCGACATCCCCGAAAGCGCCTGCCGCGAACAGCCCGGCAATTTCCTGCGCCATGCCGCGGCACTTGGCCTGAACAAGGCCGCCGACGGGCTGTCCGACCCGAAACTCGTGCTGTCATGGCTGATGACCCATCTGGGCGCGCCGGCAGCGCTGGTGGGCCTCCTGGTGCCGATCCGCGAGGCCGGCTCGCTTCTGCCGCAGCTGTTCACCGCCGCCCGCATCCGCGGCATGCCCCGGCGCAAATGGGCCTGGGCGGGGGCCGCGCTGGGCCAGGGCGCGGGCGCGGCGATCATCCTCGCCGCGGCGCTGGCGCTCGAGGGGCTGGCGGCGGGGCTGGTGATCCTTGCGGGGCTGGCGGTGCTTGCGCTTTCGCGCTCGGTCGCCTCGGTCGCCTACAAGGACGTGCTGGGCAAGACCGTCGACAAGGGGCGGCGCGGCACGGTCACGGGGCTGGCCTCGTCGTGGTCGGCGCTGGTGGTAATCGCCTTCGCGCTGACGCTCATCGCCTTCGCCGAGGCCCGCGCGCCGGTGGTGCTGGGCGCGCTGGCGCTGGCGGCGGCGGCATGGGTGCTGGCCGGCACGGTCTTTGCCGGGCTCACCGAAGAGGCCGGCGCGCAGGAGGGCGGCGCCAACGCGCTGGGCGACGCGCTCGCCAACCTGCGCTACCTGCGCGAGGATGCGCAACTGGCGCGGTTCGTCGCCGCCCGCGGGCTGCTGACGGCCACGGCGCTGGCGCCGCCATGGCTCGTCGTGCTCGCCGCCGGCGAGGGCGGCGCGGCGCTGGAGGGGCTGGGCGCGATGGTGCTGGCCTCGGCACTGGCGGCGCTCTTGTCGGGCTATGTCTGGGGCCGGCTCGCCGACCGTTCGTCGCGGCGGGTGCTGATCTGGACGGGGCTGAGCGGCGCCGCCGGCATGGTGCTGACGCTGGTCTTCTGGGCGCTTGGGCTGGCCGGCACGCTCTGGGCCATGCCGCTGGCGCTTTTCGCGATCATGGTCGCCCATCAGGGCGTGCGGCTGGGCCGTTCCACCTATCTGGTGGATATGGTTGGCACCGATCTGCGCGCGGTCTACACCGCGATTGCGAATACCGTGATCGGGGTGTTGCTGCTGGCCAGCGGCCTCTTCGGGGCGATTGCGGGGCTGTTCGGGGCGGCGGTGACGCTGGGCTTGTTCGCCGCGATGGCGCTGGGCGGGGCGATCGTGGCCGCCGGGCTGAAGGAACTGGGAGGACGCGATGACGCCTGAGTATCTGGACACGCCGCAGGGGCGGCGCATCGCCCATCACCGCACGAAAGGCGCGGGGCCGGGGGTGGTGTTTCTGGGCGGCTTCCGCTCGGACATGGACGGCACCAAGGCGCTGCATCTGGAGGCCTGGGCCCGGGCGCGCGGCCGCGCCTTTCTGCGCTTCGACTATTCCGGGCACGGCCAGTCGGGCGGGCGGTTCGAGGATGGCGCCATCGGCGACTGGGCCGAGGATTCCGCCGCCGCGCTGGAGGCGCTGACCGAGGGGCCGCAGATCCTCGTGGGCTCGTCCATGGGCGGCTGGATCGCGCTTCTGCTCGCGCGGTCGATGCCCGCGCGCGTGGCGGGGCTGGTGGGCATCGCCGCCGCGCCCGATTTCACCGAAGACAGCATCTGGGCCGGCGCCACCGAGGCGCAGCGCGCGGAGATGATGCGCGCGGGCTTCATCTCCCTGCCCTCGGATTATTCCGACGAGCCCTATATCTTCACCCGCCGTCTGGTGGAGGACGGACGGCGCCATCTGGTGCTGCGCGCGCCGCTGCCCCTGCCCTGCCCGGTGCGGCTGTTGCAGGGCACGGCGGATGCGGATGTGCCGGTGTCGGTGGCGCTGCGGCTGCTGGAGCATGCCGAGGGTCCGGACATCCGCCTGACGCTGGTCAAGGGCGCCGATCACCGGTTTTCGTCACCCGACTGCCTGACCCTGATCGAGACGGCATTGGCCGAGATCTCGGCTGCGGGCGATGCCGCATAGGGGCGGAACGACGCGCGAAGGCTTGACCTTTTGCGACATTCGCAGCCCTTTGGCCGGCTCTTCGGCCCAGTATTCTGTCACTTTTCCGACAATTCAAGCCGATCGCGCAACAAGGCGCGGTGTCAGTCGCGCGACGCGGCCAGCCGCAGCCCCGGCCGCGCATCGGCCTTGTTCGCCGCGTCGATGAAGGACAGCACCATCGGGCGGATGTTGTTGCGCCACGACTTGCCGGCGAAGATGCCGTAATGGCCCGCGCCGGGCTCCACATGGCTGGCCTTGCGGCTGTCATCGAGCCCGGTGAGCAGATCCAGCGCCGCGATGCACTGGCCGGGGGCCGAGATGTCATCGGCCGCGCCCTCCACCGTCTTGACCCAGACATCGGTGACGCGCGAAAAATCCACCTGATGCCCGGCCACGGTAAAGGCGTTGCGCGCGATCTCGCGGCCCTTGAAGATGCGCTGCACGGTCGACATGTAGAATTCCGCCGTCATGTCCATCACGGCGAGGTATTCGTCATAGAACCGGTTGTGCTTGTCGCGCTCGGACGCATCGCCCTTGGCCTCGGCGATGATCTTTTCGTAGAACGCCTTGCTGTGACGCTCGCTGTTCATCGAGATGAAGGAGGCAAGCTGGGCCAGCCCGGGATAGACCATGCGCCCCACCCCGGCGTATTTCCCGCCCACCCGCTGCAGCGCCAGATGTTCCAACTGGCCCATGGTCACGCGGCGGCCGAAATCCGTGACCTCGGTGGGCGCGGCGTCCGGGTCCACCGGGCCGCCGATCAGCGTCAGGCTGCGGGGCTGGGCATCGGGCTCCAGTTCGGCCAGATAGGCGGTGGCCGCCAGTGCCAGCGGCACCGGCTGGCAGATGGCGATCACATGCGCCTCGGGGCCGACCTCGCGCATGAAATCCATCAGATATAGAGTGTAATCCTCGATATCGAACTTGCCCTTGGAGACCGGAATGTCGCGGGCATTGTGCCAGTCCGTCACCCAGACCTCGCAATCGGGCAGAAGGCTCGCCAGCGTGGAACGCAGAAGCGTCGCGTAATGCCCCGACATCGGCGCCACCAGCAGAACCTTGCGCGGCTTTTCCGGCCGGCCGGTGACGTGAAAGCGCACCAGATCGCCGAAGGGGCGTTCCACCACCGCCTCGCGCTGCACCAGATGGTCGCGCCCGTCCTCGCCCACCACGGTGCGGATGCCCCAGTCGGGCTTGATCACCATGCGGGCGAAACTGCGCTCGGTCACGCGGCCCCATGCCGACATCAGCTTGAAGGCCGGGTGCGGCACCATGCCGAACATCGGATAGGAGGCGATGGCCCGGGCCGAGGCGCCCATCCATTCGTTTGTATTGCGGATGGACTCCATCATGTCGTAAGTGAGCATATAGCGCATGTCTGTCCCTTTCCGGGGATCGCCCCGATATTCCGTATCGCCGCAGTCCCCCCGGATGGACGACGATATGCTGCAGAGCAGAAAGATAGGGGGGAAACCGGGCCATGACAACAGATGACACAACGTCAGACCGCAATCTGGAACGGTTGAACGAAAATCTCGCCCGGATTGAGGAATTGTCGCAACGCCTGGTTGCAGCGCTGGGCCAAAAAGAGCCCGCAAGGCCCTCTTTACAGGCCCCTGACCAGAGCCTCTTTGCCAAGGCGGCGGCCGCCTACATGGCCGAGATGATGCAGAATCCATCGAAGATTCTCGAACATCAGGTCAGCTATTGGGGCAAGGCACTCAAGCATCACGTGGAAGCGCAGGAAGCGCTGCGCAGCGGCAAACTGGCCGCCCCGCCCGACCATTCGCCCAAGGACCGGCGCTTTTCCAACCCGCTCTGGGACAGCCATCCCTATTTCAACTATATCAAGCAGCAATACCTGCTGTCGTCGCAGGCGATGGAACAGGCGATCGCGGATCTGGACACGCTCGACGAAAAGGACCGCAAGCGGCTGGAATATTTCAGCCGCCAGATCGTGGACATGTTCTCGCCCACCAATTTCCTGACCACCAACCCCGAGGCGCTGGAGCGCGCGGTGGAAACCGACGGCGAGAGCCTCGTGAAAGGGCTGGAAAACCTCGTGCGCGACATCGAGGCCAATGACGGCGAATTGCTGGTCACGCTGGCCGACAAGGAGGCGTTTCGCGTGGGCG
>SKUV01000154.1 GCA_007129775.1 Paracoccaceae bacterium
ACATCGCCGCCATGCCGCCATGGGGCTTGCCGACCAGCCAGCCGGTGGCGCCGTCGAATTCCATCACCGCCGTCGGGCTGCCGTGCAGGCCCAGCTTGTGCTCCAGACTGACCACGCGCAGCCGGTTCGGCGCCCCGGGCGCCCCGGGCGGGCCTTTCTCGTCGGGCAGATCGCGCGGCACCAGAAACAGGCTGATCCCCCGCGTGCCCTCGGGCGCTCCGGGCAGGCGTGCGAGCACCAGATGACAGACATTGCCCCCGAAATCGTGATCGGCCCAGGAGATATAGATCTTCTGGCCGGTGATCGCATAGCTTCCGTCGCCCCGCCTTTCGGCCCGGGTCCGGAGCGCGCCCACGTCCGAGCCCGCCTGCGACTCGGTCAGGTTCATCGTGCCGGTCCATTCGCCCGAGATCAGCCGCGGCAGGACCAGCGCGCGAAGCGTATCGTCGCCATGGGCCTCCAGCGCCTCGATCTGGCCCTGACTCAGCAGCGGGCACAGATGCAGCGCCATGCAGGCCCCCGCCATCATCTCGTTGACCGCGAACATCAGCGTCTGGGGCAGACCGAGGCCGCCGTATTCCGGGCCGGCCGCCATGCCGATCCAGCCGCCGCCCGCGATGGCGCGATAGCCCTCGGCAAAACCGGGCGGGGTGCGCACCCGGCCCTTGTCCAGCCGGGCGGGGCTCAGATCGCCCGCGCGGTCGAGCGGCGCCAGCACCTCGTCACACATCCGCCCGGCCTCCTGCAGGATCGCATCGCGCATGTCCGGCGTAGCCTCGGCGAAGCGCTCGGTCGCTGCGAGCGCGCCGAAAGGCACCACATGGGTCAGGATATGGGTCAGGTCGTCCAGCGGGGCGCGGTAGGGCATCGGCTCTCCTCCGGTCGGGCTGCGGGCCTTGACGCTGCACCGACGCTCAGCCTATTGCCCCGCTTGCCTGCATCAAGACACTACGTCGCGTCAATTCCTGTCTTCGCCGCCGAGGCCCCGCCCGTGACCAGCCCGTGACCAGCCCCGCCACCCTAAGGCCCGACGCAGAGGGCATCGCCGCGGCGGCAGGGATGCTGCGCGCCGGCGGGCTCGTCGCCTTTCCCACCGAAACGGTCTACGGGCTAGGGGCCGATGCGCGCGACGACCGCGCCGTGGCGCGGATATTCGAGGCCAAGGGCCGGCCGCGCTTCAATCCGCTGATCGCCCATGTCACCGATCCGGCCGCGGCCGAGGGTCTCGCTGTTTTCGACGAACGGGCGCGGGCGCTGGCAGCGGCCTTCTGGCCGGGGGCGCTGACGCTCGTGCTGCCCCTGCGGGCTGACGCCGGGCTGTCGCCGCTGGTAACTGCGGGGCTCGACAGTGTCGCGCTGCGGGTGCCGGCCGATCCGGTGGCGCAGGCATTGCTGCGCGCCTTCGGCGGCCCGCTCGCCGCCCCGTCGGCCAACCCGTCGGGGCAGGTCAGCCCGACGCGGGCCGGCCATGTGCTGCAGGGGCTCGGGCCGGCAGTGGATGCGGTGATCGACAGCGGCGCCTGCGCGGTGGGGGTCGAATCCACGATCCTGTCGCTTCTGGGGCCCACGCCCCGGCTGCTGCGCCCGGGCGGCATCACGGCCGAGGCGCTGGCCGCGCATCTGGGCAAGCCCCCGGCAGAGGCCGAGAATCCGGAAAACGCCCCGCGCGCGCCGGGGCAACTGGCCTCGCATTACGCACCGTCGGCGCAGGTGCGGCTGAACGCACGGACCGCGCGGCCGGGCGAGGTCTGGCTCGGTTTCGGGCCGGATTGCCCGGGGGCGGCGCTGAACCTGTCGCCAAAGGGCGATCTGGTGGAGGCTGCGGCGAACCTCTTCGAGATGCTGCGCCGCGCCGATGCCCTTGCAGGCCCGCGCGGGGTCATCGCCGCCGCGCCGGTGCCGATGACAGGGCTCGGCCGCGCGATCAACGACCGGCTGTCCCGCGCCGGCGCGCCGCGGCCGGCCGAGCGACTCACCGCTCCGGCAACATCGCCGTCGGAGGGTTCTCCGGCCGCTCGAAATCCGCCGGCGCGGTCGCGGTGACCTGGGTCGCGCGCTTGAACTCGAACACCAGTTCGCGATTCTCCAGCCGCGAGGCGACAATCAGCGCCCGGTAAAGGTGGCGCGGCCCCTCGTGGATATCCACCAAGCCGCGCAATTGCGGGGTGGTTTCGGCGGCGAGGGAAAAGCCACCGGGCCACGACCGCAGGATCGCAAAGCTCCGCCCGTTCGCCTGCACGCGCAACCTGCGGCCGGCCTTCCGCGTGGCCAGTTCCTGCGCGGCGGCCAGACCGTCGCGCAATTCCTTCGGCAAATGGTCCAAGGCGATGCCCCCACCCTTTGCGCCTTGCACAACCGCGCGGCGCTTTGCTCAGGTTCCGGGCAGTTTATTCCGAAACCAAGACAATTCGGTGAACGGATTGCGGCGGTCAGGACGAGCGGTCGAGGATTTCCATGAATTCGCGCCATTCGCGCTTGCTCAGGCCCGAGCTTTCCTGTGAAACCTCCTCGCCACGCAGCATCCGGCGCAGGGCCTCCAGCGCCCGGGCCGAAAGCGCGGCGCCGCCCAGCCGGTAATCGGCAAAGGCGCCATAGGCCAGCGGCACCCAATCGGCGACCAGCTTGCAGATCGTCTCGGCATAGACGCGGATCTCGTACTGGGCATGGGCATCGGCGCGCAGGCGCAGGAAATGAAAGAGGTTGTGCAGATCGGTCTTCCAGTACCACTGGGTATAGACATTGGCCGGCAGGTTCATCCGCGCCAGTTCCCGGGCTAGCCCCTGCTGGCCGTCCTGGCTCAGCATCGATTCGTAATGGTCATAGGCCCGCGTCGCATCGGCCTTGAGCGTCTCGAGCACCCGCGCGGCCTCCGCGCCCTCCAGCACCGCGCCGCGGCCCTGATTGTTAACCGTGCTCTGCGCAGCGAGGTTTTCCGGCGCGGGGATGTAGAATTCGCGGTCGAGGATCGAATAGCGCGCCGAGTATTCGTTGACGTTGGCGGTGCGGTGGCGGATCCACTGCCGGGCGACGAAGACGGGCAGTTTCACATGCAGCTTGATCTCGCACATCTCGAAGGGCGTGGAATGCCAGTGCCGCATGAGATAGCGAATCAGCCCCTCGTCGTTGCTGACGTGTTTCGTGCCCTGCCCGTAGCTGACGCGGGCCGCCTGCACGATGGCGGCATCGTCGCCCATATAGTCGATCACGCGCACGAAACCGTGGTCAAGCACCGGATGCGCAGTGTAGAGATGCGCTTCCAGCCCCGGGGCGGTGGCGCGCAGGGTCGGGCGCGGGGCGGCACGGGCCGCGGCGATCTCGGCCTCCTGCTCGGCGGTCAACGGCATGGCGGGCTCCTTGCGCGGGGTCCTTGAAGGATTCAGCCACAACCATATCTCGGGTCCAAAGCAGAAGGGAATACCAGATGAAGATAAAGTACCTCCACACCATGGTCCGGGTGAAGGACCTCGATGCCTCGATCGCCTTCTACAAGCTGCTGGGGCTGGAGGAAAAACGGCGCATCGATAACGAACAGGGCCGGTTCACCCTCGTCTTTCTGGCCCCGCCCGATCAGATGGAATGCCCGGTGGAGCTGACCTACAACTGGGATGGCGACGACGGCCTGCCCTCCGACAGCCGGCATTTCGGCCACCTCGCCTATGAGGTGGAGGATATCTATGCCATGTGCCAGCACCTGATGGACAACGGCGTGACGATCAACCGCCCGCCCCGCGACGGCCGAATGGCCTTCGTGCGCTCGCCCGACAATATCTCCATCGAGCTGCTCAACGCCGGCGGCGCGCAGGAGCCACGCGAGCCCTGGGCCAGCATGCCCAATACCGGCCACTGGTAGGGTCGCAGCGTACCGGTCTGTCTGCCCCTGCCCGGCCGCGCCCGGCCGGCGCCGGTGGCGGGAACCGCCAAGGCGGCAGCGATGGGCCGACAGCGGCAACAATGGCGGCGGGCGTCAAGCCCACGCCGGAGGTCTGACACCCCGGCCCTGCGGCTGCGGTCTGAAACCCCGGCCCGGCGCCAGCAGCCTGACATTCCGGCCCGGTGCCGGAAGTCTGAACCCCCGGCCCGGCGCCGCCGGTCTGAAACTCCGGCCGGGCGCCGCCGGCGGGCCGGGCACTGCGCCGGCCATGCCCGTGCCGCCGCTGACAGGCGCCACGGCCGTGCATGCGGCGCCCTGGCATCGACGCAGCGTGTCGCGCCCATCGGGCAAGACGGCCCGCAACGAGGGAATCGCCCGCCTGGCGTGGCGACAGCGCCCGACACGGACTGCAAGACACGACTCAGTAGATATAGCGGATCTGATCCATCCAGAAACGTTCCAGCCGGCGCAGCGTCGTGTTGGTCTCCAGCAGCGTTGCGGGCGTAATGGCCGCGCGGTCGTCCAGCACCCCGGCGTGGCGGCCGAAAAGGCCTGCCAGATGGGCGCGCACCTCGCGCCCCGCAGGCGTCAGGCGCACCCGAACCGCGCGCCGGTCGATGGCGCAGCGCTGGTGGTGCATGTAGCCCAGATCGACCAGTTTCTTGAGGTTGTAGGAGACGTTGGAGCCCTGATAGTAGCCGCGCGATTTCAACTCCCCCGCCGTCACCTCGTTTTCGCCGATATTGAACAGCAACAGCCCCTGCACCGCGTTGATCTCAAGGATACCGAGCCGCTCGAATTCATCCTTGATCACGTCGAGCAGCAGCCGATGCAGCCGCTCGATCAGCGCCAGTTGCTCCAGATAGGGCCCGAGATCGGCCCCGGGCGCGGTGGATTCGATACCAGCGGTCGCGCCAGCCCTTGCCGCCTGCACATTCATCCCTGCCTCCGCCGTGGTTTCCCTGTGGCCACCATGGCGCGGCAAAGACAAACATCCGGTTAAGCGCCACGCATTCCGCGCGCTCCGCGCCCGGTTCCCGGCTCAGGCCGGACGCAGCCGGTCGCGGGCCGCGGCGACGATCTCGTCGAGCATCGGGCGCAGGGCCTCGGGCGCGCCCGGATGGCCGGTCACCCAGAGGTAAAGGTCCTGATCGTTCTCGGACAGGACCGCCTCGAACTGGTCGAGCGCACCGGGCGACATCGCCGCAAGCCGATCATCGGCGAAGGGGCCGAGGATCAGGTCCATCTCCTTGGTGCCGCGGCGCCATGCCCGGATACGCAGCCGTTTCAGCCGCGCCTCGGGGCTCGCATCGGCGGCGCTTTCGCGCAAGGCGCCGGTCATGCGCTTTCCCCCATCGTCTCGGCCAACAGACTGCGCAGCCGCTTTTCGGTTCGGCCGAGGCGTTCGTTCTGGGCCGCGATCTCACTGCGGATCTGGCGCAGATCGTTGAGAAGTCCGCGCAGATCCGACGACAGCCCGGCCTCGGCGGGCGGGCCCTGCAGCCCGTCGCCCTGCCCGGTCAGCAGCCAGCGCAGCGACACGTTCAACAGCCCTGCCATCATCTGCAGCCGGTTCGCCCTCGGCTCCGACAGGTCGTCCTCCCACGCGGCGATGCTGCGGGTTCGCACGCCGAGCCTGCGTGCCAGATCGGCCTGGCTCATGCCGGCCGCCTCGCGGGCGCCTGCCAGCCGGTCGCCGAAGGTCGCGGTTGCGGCATCATACCAGCCCCCGGGCGCGTCATGGGCCGCGGGCATACCATCACCGGCGCCGCCAGTGGCCTCGGGGCTGGCGGTTTCAGGTTGCGCACCTTGTGACGGGGCGTCTTCTGGGCGGGGCATCGCGGTCTCCGTTTGCGGTGATGCGGCTTGATCGCCACTGAAGGGGAGCCTATGACATGCGGGCGTGAAATTCAAACCGCCGCCTTGGCCGGACCGGCTCCGGGGCGGCAATCTAGCGGAGCCGCCCATGCCTTTCCTGTCGGACACGCTGGCGCGTGTGAAACCCTCGCCGACCATCGCGGTGACCACCAAGGCCGCGGAACTGAAGGCCGCGGGCAAGGATGTCATCGGCCTCGGCGCGGGCGAGCCCGATTTCGACACGCCCGACCACATCAAGGCCGCGGCCAGGGCGGCGATCGACGCGGGCCGCACGAAATACACCGCCGTCGACGGCATCCCCGAACTGAAAAAAGCGATCTGCGCCAAGTTCGCCCGCGACAACGATCTGAGCTACGAGCCCGCGCAGGTCACCGTCGGCACCGGGGGCAAGCAGGTGCTCTACAACGCGCTGATGGCCACGCTGAACCCGGGCGACGAGGTGGTGATCCCCGCGCCCTACTGGGTCAGCTATCCCGACATGGTGCTGCTGGCCGGCGGCACGCCGGTGATCGCCGAAGCGTCGAGCCAGACCGCCTACAAGCTCACCCCCGACCAGCTGGAGGCCGCGATCACGCCAAAGACCAAATGGCTGATCTTCAATTCGCCCTCCAACCCCACCGGCGCCGGATATTCGCGCGGCGAGTTGAAGGCGCTGACCGATGTGCTGATGCGCCATCCCCATGTCTGGGTGATGACCGACGACATGTACGAACACCTCGTCTATGACGATTTCGAATTCTGCACCCCCGCGCAGGTGGAGCCGGGGCTTTACGACCGCACGCTGACCGTGAACGGCGTGTCGAAAGCCTATGCCATGACCGGCTGGCGCATCGGCTATGCCGCCGGGCCGGTGGAACTGATCCGCGCCATGGGCAAGATCCAGTCGCAAAGCACGTCGAACCCCTGTTCGGTCAGCCAGTATGCCGCGCTGGAGGCGCTGAACGGGCCACATGATTTCATCGCCGCCAACAACCGGGTGTTCCAGCGCCGCCGCGATCTGGTGGTGGCGATGCTGAACGCCGCCGAAGGCGTCACCTGCCCGGTGCCGGAGGGCGCGTTCTATGTCTATCCCACCATCGCGGGCTGCATCGGCAAGACCAGCGCCGGGGGCACGAAGATCACCGATGACGAGGCCTTCGCCACCGCGCTGCTGGAAGAGACCGGCGTCGCCGTGGTCTTCGGTGCAGCCTTCGGCCTCTCGCCCGCATTCCGGGTGAGTTATGCCACCTCGGACGAGGCGCTGCGCGAGGCCTGCGGCCGCATCCAGACCTTCTGCGCCGGACTTTCATGAGCCTCGATCTGCCCGAATACTACTTCCGCACCCGCGAGAACGGGGCGGCAGTGTTTCGGGTGGAGTTCTCGAACCGCTCGCAACGGCTCGATCTGCGCCAGATCGCGAACGTGAACACCCGCAACGGCGAGGTCCGGCCCCATGGCCAGCACGAGTTGACGCAGGCCGAGCTTGCGGCGATCGAAAGCTGGATGGACGAACGCCGCCAGGTGCTGGCCACGCGCCAGATCGACGACATCCTGCGCACGGTCGATCACCTGAACCAGACCACCCACTGGGCCGCGCAGAAGGCCGGCGACGCGGAACTGGATGCGGTGACCGACGCGCTGCTGCTGGCCATGCACGATCTGCGGCAGGTGCTGGTGCGCAAGAAATCCGAGCGTCTGATGCAGGATGCCGAAAGCGCGACGGCCGAAGACTAGCCGCCGGCCCCGGCACGCTTGTGCCGCTTGCGCGCCCTTCTACGCCCAGTCGAGCCGCGCCTGCATCGTGACCAGTCCGTCGCCATTCACCGCATGAAGCGTGGTGCCGGTTTCGTCGGGATGACCCTGCAGGCTCAACGCGTCGAAGTGAAACAGCGGGCGCACGCCCCGGAACGAGAACCGCCCCGGCTGCCGGTCGGGATTGTGGCGGCGGGCAGCCTCCATCAGCAGGGTCGCCTGCAGGGGGCCGTGGACGACAAGGCCGGGATAGCGCTCGACCTCGCGCGTGTAATCCAGATCATAGTGGATGCGGTGCCCGTTGAAAGTCAGCGCCGAATAGCGAAAGAGCCGCACCTGGTCGATCGGCACTGCATCGGACCAGCCCGCACCCTGGGGTGCCGGCCGGGGCGGGGGCGGGGTGTATTCCGGCGCGATCGCCACATATAC
>SKUV01000186.1 GCA_007129775.1 Paracoccaceae bacterium
ACGATCAGTAATCGCGTTCGAAAAAGATGCCGACCCCGCTGCGCCCCTCGGAATCGGTGCGGCCGCGGACGGTGACCGACGACGACAGATCCAGGTTGATCGAGACTTCGCTGCGGCCGGCGGAATCCACGGTAATGTCGGTATAGACATTCTCGCTAAGGTATTTGCCCACCCGCAGCGCGGCATTTCCATCGGTGTCGGAGGTGATGTCGAAATCGTCGAAGCCGAAACTGCGCCGCAGGTTGCCCACGATCCCGTCGCCCCCGCGCCCGGCCAGCGTGGCCACGGCCGAGGCGAGCTGTGCGGCCTGAAACGCCGTGAGCCGGCCCAGATCCTGCCCGAACAGCAGCCGCGCGAGGATCTCTTCCTCCGGCAGTTCCGGCGAGGATTCCAGCGAAATCTCCAGCGCGTCGGCCTCGCCCGACAGGATGATGCTGGCGAAGAGGCCGTTCGCCGTGGTCTGGGCCACCACCCGGATGAAGGGCACGAAACGGCCCTGCAGCCGCGCCGCGCCCTCGGCCAGCGTGAAGCGCCGGCCCAGCAGGTCGAGCCGGCCGCGGATCAGGCCGAATTCGCCCGACGGCACCACCTCGGCGGTGGAGCCGCGCAGAAAGAGCGTGCCGCCCAGTTCCGCATCCAGCCCGCGGCCGCGCACGAACACCCGGTTCGGCGCCCCCACCGACAGATCAAGCTGCCAGGGCACGCGCGGCCCGCCGTCGCCCGCGCCCTCGGTCAGCCCGGCATGGGCGCGCGTCGTGCGCACGGCCGCCGGCTCGGCCACATGGCGCATCCGCGGGATGAAGCCCGACCCGCCCAGCCCGGTGGAGGGGATGCGGATTTCGGTATCGGCCAGTTGCAGCGCCCCCGAGACTGTCCCTCCCGTGGTCAGCGGCCCGCGCACCGCCAGATCGCCCGAAACGCGGGTCTCGTAGATGCGCCGGTCGGTCAGCCGCACGCCGGAGATACGCGCGGCCAGATCGGCGCTGAACGGCGGGGCGAGCCCGACGGAGCCCGACAGCCCGATGGTCCCGCCATCCAGCGCGGCGCTGCCCTCCACCTGCGCGCGCCCGCCGCCGAGACTGGCCACAGCCGAGACATCGGAGAGCGTGATCGCCTGCCGCGGCGAGACGATGCGCGCGCCGCTGGTGCTGACCCGGCCCGACACGCTCGCCGGGACCGGCGGGCCGTTCACGCGTAGATCGAAGCTGACGCTGCCCTGCACCGAAATCGGGTCGATCGTGTGGTTGATCAGCGCCAGATCGGCAGAGCCGGTCAGGCCGATGTCGAGCCGCGCGAAATCGGGGCTGACGTTGCCACGGGCGCGGGCGTCGATACTGCCCGGGCCGCGCGCCGCCAGATCGAGCGTGTAGCCCGCGGCGATCTCTTCCAGCGTCCCGTCGAGGGTGACCGGCCCGGCGAAGCCCGGCACCAGCAGCGCCAGATTGGCCAGCCGCGCCGAGATCAGCAGGCGGCGCATGTCGTCGTCGATCTGGCCGCTGGCAGTGGCGCTGATCTGCGGGTTGGCCAGCGCGAAACGCTCGATCCGCACGCGGCCCTCATCCTCGGCCGCGCGCAATTCCAGCGTGGTGTCGCCGCGCAACAGCAGGTCGGCCTCGCGCTGGGCCACCGACAGGCCGCGGGCATCGCCATCGACACTGATGCGGCGCGTGCTGCCGGTCTCGCGCAGGCTGGCGCGGGCGTCGATCCGGCCGCCATAGCTGGGGCCGAGCACCGACAGATCAGCGAAATCGAGCGCAGCGTCGAGCGCGCTGGCGCCCTCGGCGACCTGCCCCTCGGCCTCCAGGCGCAGGCTGGCCGCGGCCAGCGCAAAGCGGCGCAGGTCTATCGTCGCGTCCGGCCGCCGCGTGGCGTCGAGCGACAGCTCGGCCGCACCCCGCAGCAGGCCGTCCAGTTCGGCGATGCCGGTGGTCAGGTCGGTCCCGGTGGCGGTGGCGCGCAGCGTCTGGCCGGCGTCATCTTCTTCCAGCCGCGCCACAGCCGCCAGCGCGCCGCCATAGGGGCCGCCCAGAACGGCAAGGTCGCTGAAATCGAGCCGCGCGTCGATCTCGGTGGCGCCGGTGCGGATGGCCCCGGCGACATTGGCCGACAGCGTCCGGGCCTCGGCGGTGATGGCGCGGATGAACGTGCCTTCGGTATCGCGCCGGACCGAGGCGGTGATCTGGCTGATGCCGGCAAGCAGGCGGTCAAGCTCTTCCTGCCCGGCGCGCAGGTCGCGCCCCGTCACCCGGGCGTTGAGATCGAAGATACCCGACAGAAGCCGCGCCTCGCCCTCGATCACGCCGTTGAGCCCGCCGGCAAGCTCGCGCCCGGCCAGATCGGAGAACCGCCCGAGCGCCTCCAGCCGGGCCTCGGCCCGGCCGGCGATACGCTCGCCCGCCACCTGCCCGGCGCCGGCGATGCTGAAATCCTCGCCCGAGACGCCGAAGGAGGGCAGCGCCAGCGGTTCGCCGGCCTCCCAGCCCAGTGTGACGAATCCGGTGAGCGTGTCGCCCAGCGCGCGCGCCAGCGCCGGATCGGACGGGCGCAGCCCGTCGGCGGCAAAGCGCAGCCGCGCATCCACCCGCTGCCCGTTGTCGCGCCCGATCTGCCCGGCGCCGTCGAGGCCCAGCGTCGCGGCGGTGAAATCCGGCCGCGCAAGGCCCGCCACCTCCACCACCGCGCGCCAGTCCTCGCCCGCCTCCGCGTCGAAATCGAGCGCGAGCGTGGCACGGTCCACCCGGGTCGGATCGCCCGCGAGCGGCAGCAGGACCGGCCCGCCACCCGGCGCGGCGATCTCGCCCGAAAGCTGCATCAGTTCCGGCAGCCCATCCGACCCCAGCCGCAGCGCGCCCGTCAGGTCGAGGCTTTCGGCGCTCAAGTCCAGCCAGTCGATGCTGAGCCCGCCATCGGGAAAGCGCACGCCCTCGGCCTGCAGGTTGATGCCGGGGCCGAAGAAGGGCTGGAATTCCGGCGCGAAGAGGGCCGCGAGATCACCGCCAAGCTGGGCGCGAAAGCGGTTCTCGGCCGCGCCCGCCTCGTCGGTCATGGTTGCCAGATCAACCTGGCCCACCAGCCGCATGATCCCGCCCGTGGCCAGCCCGATTTCGGCGGCGAAATCTGACAGCGGGCCCGCACCGGCGATGTCGAGCGCGATCTCGGGGCGGTCGGGAAGGCCGATGAGATTGGCGGCGATACCGCCTTCCTCTTCCTGCAGTGAGAGATCGAATTCCAGCACGCGCGAGGTATTGTCGAAACTGCCGCTCAGGCGCAGGGCGCCCTCGGCGCCGTCGATCCGGGCCACCGTCAGTTCGGTATCGCCCGCCCCGCCGGCCAGTTGCGCGCGCCCGTCGAGCGTGACGACCGCCGCCTCGCCGAACAGGCTGTCGCCGATCTCGACCCTTTCGGCGCGCAGCCGGCCCACGCGCAGCGAGACCGGAAGCTCCGGCAGGCTGAATTCCTGCGCCTCGGGCGAGACCGGTTCGGGCCCGGCGCTGGGCGCGCGCAGCAGCACGATCTCCTCGGCGGCAAGTTCGTTGATCTCCACCTGCCGGCGCAGGAGGGCGGCGCGGTTCCAGTCCAGCACGGCGCCGCGCAGGATCAGCCAGACGCCATCGTCATCGGCGATGGTCAACTCGCGCATGGTGGCGCGCGCCGACAGCGCGCCCTCGAAACCGGTGATGCGCACCTCGCGCCCGGCGCCGGAAAGCTGCTCTTGCAGGAAGTTGACGATAAAGCCCGCATCCTCCTGCGCGGTCTGCGCGGCGGCGGGTTGCGGTATCACGGGTGCGGCGGCCAGCGGCATGGCGAGGGCAGCCGCCACCGCGATTGGGCGCAGGGGTATCGTGGAAAACACCTTCAAAACGCCTGCCCGATCCCGATATAGAGTTGCAGCCCGTCGCCGGTGGCGCCGCGCACGGGGCCGGCCACATCCACGCGCAAGGGCCCGATCCCGGTGTCATAACGCAGCCCCAGCCCCGCGCCCGCGTGCCAGTCCGACGCGCCGGAAAAGGCCCGGGCCGAGACATAGCCGGCATCGGCGAAGCCCACGAGGCTGATGTTGTCGAAGACGCGCGCGCGCAGCTCGCCCGAGACGGCGGCAAAGCCCTGCCCGCCCGAACGCACGGTGCAGCCCGGCGGGCCGCCCGGACAGGGGCTCGTCACGCCAAGCGACCGGAACGGCTGGCCCCGCACCGTGCCCCCGCCGCCGGAATAGAACAGATAGCTGCTGGGCGTGCGAAAGAGCGCCGCGCCCGCCACCGCCCCGGCCTGCGCCCGGCCGGCGAGCACGAAGCGGTCATCCTTGCCAAAGCCCAGATAGCCGCGGGCATCAAGCCGGACCTGCCCGCCGCTGTCGGCCCCGGTCAGGCCCAGAAACGGGGTCACGCCGCCTTCCAGATAGAAGCCGCTGGTGGGGTTGAGCCGGTCGTTGCGCTGGTCCCATGTCAGGCTGACCGGCAGCGCGAGCGTGGACAGCGTGCGCCGCCCGGCATCGTCGCGCAGCCGTTCGTGCCGGTAGCCCAGCGCGAATTCGCCGCTGAGCGTGTCGGTAAAGATATGCTCCAGCCCCAGATCGATGGAGGCGCGCTGCGCATAGAAATCCCGTGTGTCGACCGACTCTGCCAGCGCGTCGATGAAAAAGGTGGTTTCCGGGGTGAAGGTGGCCGGGCGCGAAAAGCGCGCGCTGGCGCGATAGTCGATCCCGCCGCCGCGCGCCCCGATGGAGCCGATCTCGGCCTCCAGCCGCAGCCGTTCGGCCCCGCCGAGCAGATTGCGGTGCAGCCAGAAGCCCGTCAGCCGCAGCCCCTCCTGCGTGTCCAGTTCGGCGCCGGCGCCGATGCGGCGCGGGGGCGCCTCGATCAGCGTTGTGGTCACGTCGAGCGTATCGCCCGGCCCCAGCGCCTCCCCTTCGGAGAGCGCGACGGACTGAAACGCCCCGGTGCGCCGCAGCCGCTGGGCCGAGCGTTCCATGGCCGCGTGGCTGAAATCCTCGCCCTCGGGGAAACTGGCAATGGCGCGGATGCGCGACAGGCGCACATCCTCGTTGCCGGTGACGATGAAGCGGCCAAAGGTCACCGGCGGGCCTGGCACGATCGCGATGCGGGCCGCGAGCGTGCTGTCGGCGTGATTGGCCACGATATCCTGTGCCCCCGTTGCGGCGCGCGCATGGCCCGCCTCGCGCCAGCCGTCCACCGCCGCCGTCGCGCCGTCGCGCAACAGATCGCTGCGGGCGATTGCGCCGGGCTGCAGATCGGCGGGCAGTTCGGTGCCCGGCGCCAGCGGGCCGATGGTGGTTTCGGAAAAGGTGAAGCGCGGCCCGGGATCGACCTCGACCGCGATGCGGTCGATCCGGCGCGGCGCATCGATGGGGGCGATGGCGCCCGCCTCTCGACCGTCGATCAGCACACGGATGCGGGGCGAAAAATGGCCTGCGCCGTAGAGCACGCCGATCAGCCTGCCGTATTCGGCGCGCGCGGCGCCGAAAAGCTCCTGCGCGTCGCCCACCCGTTCACGCTCGGCCTCCAGAAGCGGCGAGGCGGCACGCAGGCTGTCGGCAAGGCGCCGGTCCTCCCCGGCCACGGAAAAGCGGATCGGATCGAGTGCGAGCGCCGCGCCGGCCGAGGCGAGAGCCGCCGCCAGCGCCAGAAATGTCGTCTTTACCCTGTGCTGCCTGCCCACCGTGTCCGGCCGCTCCGTCCTGCGCTTGACTCTGTTCAAGCTAACTGTGGCACGAGCCCGCCACAGTCACAATCCGGTGTGGCGGTTTCCCGCCGGTTACCCACAGCTTTGGCGGGCCTGCCGCGGATCGGCCCGGCTTGCGCCATCCCGATGCCCGAAACGGCCGTTAGCTGCACGGCGACCAACCGAACCGGACGCTTCAGGCCGACATGGCGATGAGTTGCAATACCCCATCCTCGCGCGCGCTTCTGACGCTTGCCTTGTGCGCCCTTGTCGCACCGGCGGGGGCTGCCGATGGCACCCTGCCGCTGCCCCCGATTGATGCAGATTTCGCGCCGATCGACCCGGAAGAGGCCGCGCTGGGCTGGCTTTTGTTCTACGATCCGGTGCTGTCGGGCAACCGCGACATCGCCTGCGCCACCTGCCACCACCCTCATATGGCGACTTCGGACGGGCTGTCGCTGGGCATCGGCACGGGCGGGACGGGCCTCGGCCCCGACCGGCGCGGCGCCCCGGGCATGACTACGGCGGGACGGGTCCCGCGCAATGCGCCCGCGCTCTTCAACCTCGGCGCCTATGAATTCACCACCTTCTTTCACGATGGACGGGTGGAGCAGGACTCCGCGCAGCCCGGTGGCGTGCGCAGCCCCCTCGGCGCAGATCTGCCGCGCGGCTTCGACAGCATCCTTTCGGTGCAGGCGCTTTTTCCCATGCTCTCACCCGAAGAAATGGCTGGCCACGGCACCGAGAACGCCATCGCCCGCGCGGTGACGGAGGAACGCTTTGTCGGCCCCGACGGAGCGCTCGATCTGCTGACGGGGCGGGTCGCTGCGATCCCGGCTTATGTGGAGGCCTTCGGCAGGCTGCACCCGCATGTGGCCGCGGGCGATGCGATCACGATCACCGATATCACCAACGCTCTCGCCGCCTTCATGGAACTGGAATGGCGGGCCGACAACAGCGCCTTCGACCGGCATCTGCGGGGCGAGGCGCTGCTGGAGGGACCTGCTGCCGAGGGCATGGCGCTGTTTTTCGGCAAGGCCGGCTGCGCCGCCTGCCATTCCGGCCCGTTCCAGACCGATCACGGCTTTCACGCCATGGGCCAGCCGCAGCTAGGCCCCGGCAAACCCGGCGCCGACCCGGCGCTGCCGGCCGATACCGGGCGCCACCTGGTGACCGGGCGCGAAGAGGATCGTTTCGCCTTTCGCACGCCCTCGCTGCGCAACGTCACGCTGACCGGGCCTTGGGGGCACGCCGGCGCGTTCTCCGATCTGGGCGATTACCTGCGCCACCATCTGGACCCGGTGTCGGGGATCGACCGCTACAGCCCGCAAGCCACGATGCCCGCCATGCCCGCGCCGGAGGATTGGGCGGCATGGGACGATCTGGACCACCGCGCCGCCATCGCGCGCGCGGTCTTTCTGCGCCCCGTAGCGCTGTCAGAGGCCGAGATCGCGGCACTTCTGGCCTTCCTCGCGGCGCTGGAAGACCCGGAAGCCGTGGCCGGCCATTTCGGCATTCCCGACGCGGTGCCCAGCGGCCTGCCGGTGGACCGCTGAGGCGAAGGGGCAGGGGCAGGCCCCCGCGGCCGTTGGTCCAAGCCCCTCAGCCGAAGCGCGACCAGGCGCTCTTCATGGCCTTCGACATGGCATCCCAAGAGGCTTCGGCACCCTTGCGCATGTCGTCCCAGGCCTCTTCGGAGGCGGCGCGCATCTTTTTCAACTCGGCCTCGGCCTCGGACTGCCGATCCTTCAGGCGCGCGATCTCGCGCTCGTACTCGATTTCGGCATCGGCGCCCGCCTTTTGCGCGCGCGCCTGCATCTTGGCGATATCGGCTTGCCACTCGGCGATCTGGGCCTCGAATTTCTTCTCCCATGCGGTCTTGTCGGCCATGGTGTCCTCCCTTTCGCAGCCATCAGAGTTCCGCGCAAATATCGCGCTGTCAACCGCTCCGGTTTGACCGGGATCAAGGCAGCGCCTCCGTGAACATGTCATCATGGTACAAGTTTTTTTCAGGAGGTGCCCGATGCCAACGACCGAAACGACGAAGAGCAACGGGGTTGCCAGCCCGAAAGCGGCAGCCACCGAGCCGGCAGGCAGCGCCCCTTCCACGCCCGCGCCTGCCGCGCCCGAAAAAGCCGCCGCCGCGGCAGGCGCCGTTGCTCCGGCCCCCGTTGCTCCGGCCCCCGTTGCTCCGGCCCCCACCACTCCGGCCC
>SKUV01000329.1 GCA_007129775.1 Paracoccaceae bacterium
ATGGGTGCCCAACATCCACGGCGGGCGCGAGAATCTGGAGGCGATCGCGCTCTTGCGGCGGGTCAATACCGCCGTCTACGGCCATGTGGAGGGGATCATGACCATCGCCGAGGAAAGCACTTCCTTTCCCGGCGTCTCGCACCCGGTCGATGCCGGCGGGCTCGGCTTCGGCTTCAAGTGGAACATGGGCTGGATGAACGACACGCTCGCCTACATGGCGCAGGACCCGATCAACCGGAAGTATCACCACAACCGGATGACCTTTGGCCTGACCTATGCCTTCAGCGAGAATTTCGTGCTGCCGATCAGCCATGACGAGGTGGTGCACGGCAAGGGCTCCATGCTGGCCAAGATGCCCGGCACTCCATGGGAGAAATTCGCCAATCTGCGGGCCTATTACGCCTTCATGTGGGGGATGCCGGGCAAGAAGCTGCTGTTCATGGGGCAGGAATTCGCGCAGCAGCACGAATGGAACCACGCTGCTGAACTGGACTGGGCCGCCGCGGCGCGCCCGGAACATGCCGGTGTGGCGCGACTGGTGCGCGATCTCAACACGCTCTACTGCGCGCAGCCGGCGCTGCATGTGCGCGATGCCGAACCGGGCGGGTTCGAATGGCTGGCGGTAGATGCGGGCGACGAATCGGTGATGTCATGGGTCCGGTTCGGCCGAGCTGAGGATCCGCCCTGCGTGGTGATCTGCAACTTCACCCCGGTGGAGCGCGCGGGCTGGCGCTGCGGGCTGCCACGCGCCGGGGCATGGGGCGAGGTGCTGAATACCGACGCGGTGCTTTACGGGGGCGGCAATCGCGGAAATCTTGGGCAGGTGATCGCCGAAGAGGTGCCACACGATGGCCAGCCCGCGAGCGCAACCCTGACCCTGCCGCCGCTGTCGGTGCTATACCTGATGCCAGTGGAGTGACGCGTCGCGCCGGCGGCCGGCCGATGCAACGAAGAGGGGGGAGAGTGATGAAGCGGGCGGTGGACAGGCTATCCCGGCGCAGCATGGCCTTCGTGCTGGCCGGCGGGCGCGGATCGCGGCTGCATGAGTTGACCGACCGTCGGGCGAAACCGGCGGTCTATTTCGGCGGCAAGACCCGGATCATCGATTTCGCGCTCTCGAACGCGCTCAACTCCGGCATCCGCAAGATGGCAATCGCCACACAATACAAGGCCCATTCTCTGATCCGGCATTGCCAGCGCGGATGGAACTTCTTCCGGGCCGAACGCAACGAACACCTCGATATCCTGCCCGCGAGCCAGCGCGTGGACGAAACCCACTGGTATCAGGGCACGGCCGACGCGGTCTTTCAGAACATCGACATCATCGACGATTACGGCATTGAATATGTTGTGATTCTGGCGGGCGATCACGTCTACAAGATGGATTACGAGATGATGATCGCCCAGCATGTGGACACCGGGGCCGATGTCACCATCGGCTGCCTGACGGTGCCGCGAGCCGAGGCGCGGGCCTTCGGGGTGATGGCGGTTGACGAGACCGGCCGGATCACCGGATTTCTGGAAAAACCCGCCGACCCGCCGGGCACACCCGATGACCCGTCGGTCGCGCTGGCGTCGATGGGTATCTATGTCTTCGACTGGCCGCTGCTGCGCCGGCTGCTGATCGAGGATGCGAACGACCCCAGATCGCAACACGATTTCGGCAATGACATCATTCCCGCGCTCGTCAACGGCGGCAAGGCCATGGCGCACCGCTTTTCCGAAAGTTGCGTGCGCCACCGCGCCGATGCTCCGGCCTATTGGCGCGATGTGGGCACTGTGGATGCCTTCTGGAAGGCCAATATCGACCTGACCGAGTTCGACCCGGAACTGGATCTGTGGGATCGTGACTGGCCGATCTGGACCTATTCCGAAAGCGTCCCGCCGGCCAAGTTCATCCACAACCAGCAATCGCGGCGCGGGCTGGCGGTGTCGTCGCTGGTGTCGGGGGGCTGCATCATCTCTGGGACCGAAGTGCGCAATTCGCTTCTGTTCACGGGCGTGCACACCAATTCGTGGTCGCAACTCGATCAAGTGGTGGCGCTGCCCTATGTCTATATCGCGCGCCATGCCCGGCTGACCAAGGTCGTGATTGACCGGGGCGTGGAGATCCCCGAAGGCCTCGTCGTGGGCGAGGATATCGACGAGGACAAGCGCTGGTTCCGGGTTACCGAAGGTGGTGTGACGCTGATCACGCAGGAAATGATCGACAAGCGCGCGGCGGCGCTCTGACAGGTGGCGGGGCGTAACATGGTTGTGACACCGGGGCTGCGGCCGGCGCTGGGCGTGGCCTCCGAATGCGCACCGCTGGTCAAGACCGGGGGCCTTGCCGATGTGGCCGGCGCGCTTCCGGCGGCGCTGGCCCGGCAGGGCTGGGGCCTGCGCACGCTGATCCCGGGCTATCCGGGTGTTCTGGCTGCGCTGCCGCGGGCGCGCGAGGTGGCGCAGGTACCCGATATGTTCGGCGGGCCCGCGCGGGTGCTGGCGAGCCACGCGGCGGGGCTTGACCTGCTGGTTCTGGACGCCCCGCATCTCTTTGACCGGCCGGGTACCCCCTATTGGGACGCGAGCGGGCGCGACTGGCCCGACAACGATGCCCGCTTCGCCGCCCTGTCGTGGATGGCGGCGCGAATTGCAGGGGGCGGGCTCGCGGGCTGGCGGCCCGAGGTGGTGCATCTGCACGACTGGCAGGCGGGGCTCGCCGCGGTTTACCTGCGCGAGTTGGCGACCGGCGTGCCCTGTTTGATGACGGTGCACAACATGGCCTTTCACGGGCTGACCGGGGCAGGCCGGCTGATGGCGCTGCGTCTGCCCGATCATGGCTTTCACCCCGAGGGGTTCGAGTTTTTCGGCCATATCAACGCGCTCAAGGCCGGGCTGGTCTGGGCCGATGCGGTCTCTACGGTCTCGCCCACCTATGCGCGGGAACTGATGCGCCCGGAATTCGGCATGGGGCTGGATGGTGTGGTGCGCGCCCGGGCGGCGGATATGTCGGGCATCCTGAACGGGATCGACACCGAAGTCTGGAACCCCGCCACCGACCCCCACCTTGCCCGGCCTTTCACGACGCCGCGCGGCAAGGCGGCCAACCGCCGCGCCCTGCTGGCCGAATTCGCGCTGACGGATGGCGGCGGGCCGGTCTGCGCCGTGGTCTCGCGCCTGTCCGAGCAGAAGGGGCTGGACCTGCTGTTGCAGGCGGCCCCCGTGCTGACCGACCGGGGCGGGCGATTGATCCTGCTGGGCGCGGGCGACCGCGGGCTGGAGAATGCGTGGCTCGCCGCGGCTTCGGACGGGGTGGCGGTACGCATCGGCTATGACGAAGGCTTGTCGCACCGGATCTATGCCGGTGCCGATGCGATCCTGGTGCCGTCGCGATTCGAGCCCTGCGGGCTGACCCAGCTTTACGCCCTGCGCTATGGCGCGGTGCCGGTGGTGGCACTGACCGGCGGGCTGGCAGACACCGTCATCGACGCGAACGAGGCCGCGCTGCGCGCAGGCGTCGCCACCGGCCTGACCGTGCATCCCCTTTCGGCCGAGACCCTGGCCCATGCCCTGCAGCGCCTGTGTGACCTTTACGCCGATGCGCCGGTCTGGTCCCGGCTTCGGGCCAACGGGATGAAGGCCCCGGTGGGGTGGGAGGCATCGGCCCCGGCCTATGGCGCGCTCTATTCCCGCCTTGCGCAAGCGGCCCGCGCCCGCGATACCGCCGCCCCATGAGCGCCACACATTCCATCGAGCCCGGCTGCCCCGATCCGCTGGGCGCCGCCTTCGACGGCGGCGGGGTCAACTTCGCCGTCTTTTCCGAACATGCCAGCCGGATCGAGATCTGCCTCTTCAGCCCCGACGGGCAGCGCGAAACGGCACGAATCGCGCTGCGGGAACGCACCGGCCATGTCTGGCACGGGCGCGTGCCGGGGCTGCTGCCCGGGCAGCTTTACGGGCTGCGCGCCCATGGTCCTTTCCGCCCGGAAGAGGGGCATCGCTTCAACCCCCACAAGCTGCTGATCGACCCCTATGCCAGGCGCCTGACCGGACATCCGCGCTGGTCCGACGCGCTTCTGGGCTACAACCCCGACACGCGCGCCGCCGATCTGACCTTTTCGACCCGCGACAGCGCCCGCTTCATGCCGCGCTGCGTAGTCGAGGAGGTCACGCCACTCGCCCCTGCCACAAGGCCGGAAACCCCGCTGCGCGAGAGCGTGATCTACGAGGCGCATGTGAAAGGGCTGACGGCGCAGATGCCTGGCGCCGCCGGGGCCGGCGGATTTCTGGCGCTGGCCTCGGACCCGGTGCTGGAGCATCTGACGCGCCTCGGGGTGACGGCGATCGAACTGCTTCCGGTGCAGGCATTCCTGAATGACCGTTTCCTCGTCCAGAAGGGGCTGACGAACTACTGGGGCTATCAGACCCTCGGGTTTTTCGCGCCCGATCCGCGCTATCTTTCGGGCGGGCGCATCGACGAGTTCCGGCACATGGTTGCACGGCTCCATGCCGCCGGGATCGAGGTGATCCTCGACGTGGTCTACAACCACAGTTGCGAAGGCAACCAACTGGGCCCGACCTTGTCCTTCCGCGGGCTGGACAATGCCAGCTATTACCGGCTCGCACCCGAGCCGCGCTATTACATTGACGATACCGGCTGCGGCAACACACTGAATCTGGATCATCCGATGGTGCTGCGGATGGTGATGGACAGCCTGCGCTACTGGGCCGGGGTGATGGGTGTGGACGGATTCCGTTTCGATCTGGCCACGACGCTGGCGCGCCGCGCCGAGGGGTTCGATCCGCTTTCGCCCTTCCTCGCGGCGATCCGGCAGGACCCGCTGCTGTCGCGCCTCAAGCTTGTCGCCGAGCCGTGGGACATCGGGCCCGGTGGCTATCAACTGGGCGCCTTCGGACATCCGTTTCTGGAATGGAACGACAAGTTCCGCGACACCGTGCGCCGGTTCTGGCGGGGTGATGCGATGCAGGCGGCCGACCTCGCCGCGCGGGTCACCGGATCGGCGCCGCAATTCGACCATGGCGGGCGGGCCGCGACCTCGTCCGTGAACCTGATCACCGCCCATGACGGTTTCACCCTCGCCGATCTGGTCAGCTACGTCGAGCGCCATAACACCCCCAATGGCGAAGAGAACCGCGACGGCCACCATTCCAATTTCTCCGACAACCTCGGGGTGGAGGGGCCGACCGAGGACGCAGGCATCCTTGCCGCCCGCGATCAGCGGCGGCGCAACCTGATGGCGACGCTGATGCTGTCGCAGGGCACGCCGATGCTGCTGGCGGGTGACGAGGTCGGAAACGGGCAGGCGGGCAACAACAACGCCTATTGTCAGGACAACCCGACGGGCTGGATCGACTGGGCCGGCAAGGGCGGCGCGATGGAGGCGTTCACCGCCAGGCTCATCGCCTTTCGCAAGGCCCATCCGATCCTGCGCCAGAAGCTGTTTCTGCATAGCCGCGAGCGGGCGACCGACGGGGTGGAGGATGTGCTCTGGTGGCACGCCTCGGGCCGCGCGATGACCGATGCGGACTGGCGCGACGAGGACCTGCGCCATCTGGTGGTCGAGATGCGGACAGCCTCGTCCACGCCGCCGCAGGATGCGCTGGAATACGCGATCTGCCTTGTGTTCAACGCAGGCGATGCGTTGCGCGTGGTCCTGCCGCCGTGCCCGGCGGGCATGCACTGGTCGTGCCAGATCGACACCGGAGCGCCCGAGGCCGCGCCCCGGGCCGAGACCGGGCCCGAGATGGAGGTTGCCGCCGCCACCGTCTTGGCGCTGGTGCTGGAGCCGGACTGACGGTGCGCCCGGCAGGCGCCCGAGGCTTCACATCCCCACCCGGCGCGCGTATAGCCGCCCCTGACCCGGACAGGCCAGACCCCTACAGGCCAGACCCCGACAGGCCAGACCCCGACAGGAGCGTGACGCGATGCAAGGCAGTGCCAACCTCAACCTGATGATCAAGGCCGCACGCAAGGCCGGCCGTAACCTCGTCAAGGATTTCCGCGAGGTCGAGAACCTTCAGGTTTCGCTCAAGGGAGCGGGGGATTTCGTCAGCCGGGCCGATATTGCCGCCGAACGGATCATTCGCGACGAGTTGATGGGCGCGCGGCCGACCTATGGCTGGCTGGGCGAGGAAAGCGGCGGCGCCCCGGGCGAGGACCCTACCCGCCGCTGGATCGTCGATCCCCTCGACGGAACCACGAATTTCCTGCACGGGATGCCCCACTGGGCGGTGTCCATCGGGCTGGAGCACAAGGGCGAGATCGTGGCGGGCGTCGTGCTCGACCCGGCCAAAGATGAATTATTCTACGCCGAAAAAGGCCTCGGCGCTTTCATGAACGACCGGCGGTTGCGGGTTTCGGGGCGTCGGTCGATGGCCGAAAGCGTCTTCGCCACCGGCGTGCCCTTCGGCACGATGACGACCTTGCCGGCGTCGCTACAGGATCTGGCGCGGCTGATGCCGGTCTGTGCCGGGGTGCGGCGCTGGGGGGCTGCGGCGCTCGATCTCGCCTATGTCGCCGCCGGGCGCTATGACGGCTACTGGGAGCGGGAACTGAACGCATGGGACATCGCCGCCGGTGTCGTGATCGTGCGCGAGGCCGGCGGTTTCGTGGAGCCGATCGGCGCGGATGAGAATCTGATGCGCAAGGGCTCGATCATCGCCGCCAATCCGCAGATCTTCGGCCCCTTCGCCGCAACGATCCGCAACACCGGCTGAGTATGCAGCCCGAGCGTGGCGAGGGCGCTGATCCCCGCGGCGGCCCTGCCTAACCGCGCGGGCCCCAGGGCCCCCTTTGCCGCCGATCCTCCGGGCCGGTCCGCCGGCGCGGAACCCGTGGCACGTTGCTGCGCACATAGCGATAGCGCGCCTCGGGATGGGGTGGCGCGCCGAGCGTGCGGCGCCAGAAGGCCGGGCCGCCGCGCGTGACCCACAACGGCAGGGTCAGCACCAGCCCGGCGGCAAAGCCGCCGGCATGGGCCCAATAGGCTACTCCGCCTTGATCGGCCGGGCTGAAGACGCCGCCGACAACCTGCAGTCCGAACCAGACCCCCAGCATCGCCCATGCGGGCAGCGGGATGATCCGCAAGAAGATGATGAAAAAGAACAGCACATCCACCCGCGCCCGAGGAAAGAGCAGCAGATAGCCGCCCAGAACCCCCGCGATCGCCCCCGAGGCGCCGACCATCGGCACCGTCGACATCGGCGATGCGGCGTATTGCAGCACCGCCGCCACCGCCCCGCAGAACAGATAGAAGATCAGAAAGCGCCCGTGGCCCCATTCCTCTTCCATATTGTCGCCGAAGATCCACAAAAACAGCATGTTGCCGGCCAGATGCAGCCAGCCGCCATGCAGAAACTGCGACGTGACCAGCGCCGGCCAACCCTCGCCCGCGCTCAGCCGTGCCGGCACCACCCCCCATTCCTGAAAGAACCGCATCAGCATCCGCGGATCGTCGAAAAGCGGCAGATAGCTGAGAAAGATCACCACATTGAGCGCGATCAGCCCCCAGGTGACGAAGGGTGTCGTGCTGGAGGGGTTATGGTCGCGCAGGGGAAGCATGGGGCACGCTTTCCCATCGCCTCGCCGCCGTCAAGCACCAACCTCGGCCAGTAGCGCGGCATTCCCGCCGGCGGCTGTGGTGTCGATGCACAGATGGCGCTCCAGCAGCACATGCGCCGCATCGGGCATCGTGGTGATCAGGGGCAGGATCGGCCCGGCGCGCGCCGCCAGCGCCCGGGCGAGGGCGCGTGCCTCGGCCTCGGCGCCCCAGTAGAGCACGCCTGCGAAACCCTCTAGCCCGCTCAACGCCTCGGGCGCCAGTCCCTCTGGCAGGGGCAGGGCGCATCCGCCGAG
>SKUV01000358.1 GCA_007129775.1 Paracoccaceae bacterium
ACGGTCGCGGTAGATGTCGGTGACGCGGGTGTTGATGCCCCATTGCACCCGATCGGGCAGGCCGCGCCGGATCAGTTCCTCGCAGAACTGCACGAATTTCTTCTTGTTGATGGTGGGTTCCTCGTCTGCGAGGATGAAGAAACCGACGCCATGGTTGTTCACCAGATCCTCGATCTCGTCCACCACCTTGATCGGGTCGCGCACGCGATAGTCGCGCCAGAACTTCCATTGCGAGCAGAACGAGCAGGTGAACGGACAGCCCCGCGCCATGTTGGGGATCGCCACCCGGCGTCCCAGCGGGATGTAGATGTATTTCTCCCACTCCAGAATCGACCAGTCGGCCACGATCCCGTCCACATCCTTGACGGTGCTGGCCGCCGGGGTGGCGACGATCTTTTCGCCCTCGCGATAGGCGATCCCCTTGATGCGCTTGCGGTCGCTGTCCCAGCGGCCATCTTCCAGCGCGCGCATCAGATCGACGATGATCTCCTCGCCCTCGCCGCGCACGATGGCGTCGATCCACGGCGCTTCGGACAGGACCTGCTTGTACATGAATGTGGCATGAACACCGCCCAGCACCCGCAGCGCCTGCGGCGTGACCTCGGCCACGGTCTTGAGCGTGGCCTCCGCCACATAGATCGACGGTGTGATCGCGGTGACACCCACAAAATCGGGCTGCAGTTCGGCAAGCTTACGGCGCAGATCACCTTCGGAGACGTGATTGGTCATCGCGTCGATGAAATGGATATCGTCATAGCCTGCCTTGCGCAGCGCGCCGGTCAGATAGGCCACCCAGGCCGGTGGCCAGTTGCCGGCGATCTCGGCACCGCCGGAATGGTAATTCGGATGGATGAACAGGATACGCATCGCAGGACCTCCGGCTGTGTAAATTTCAGTTTACAGCCTTACCGTCAGAAAAAATTGACATGGATCAAAGCCGCCGCCGCCGGCTCGCATCTGGGGTTGCGCACCCGAAGGGCTTGGCTATAACCCCGCCAATTTGCGCGAAGGGAGCCCAGCATGCCGAAGCGGACCGATATCTCGTCCATCCTGATCATCGGCGCGGGACCCATCGTCATCGGGCAGGCCTGCGAGTTCGACTATTCCGGCGCACAGGCCTGCAAGGCCCTGCGGGAAGAGGGCTATCGCGTGATCCTCGTCAACTCCAACCCCGCCACGATCATGACCGATCCGGGGCTGGCCGATGCCACCTATATCGAACCGATCACCCCCGAGGTGGTCGCCAGGATCATCGAAAAGGAGCGCCCCGACGCGCTCTTGCCGACGATGGGCGGCCAGACCGGGCTGAACACCGCGCTTGCGGTGGCCGATATGGGCGTGTTGGAGAAATTCGGCGTCGAGTTGATCGGCGCGAACCGGCAGGCCATCGAAATGGCCGAAGATCGCAAGCTTTTCCGCGAGGCGATGGACCGTATCGGGCTGGAAAACCCCCGCGCCACCATCGTTTCCGCTCCAAAGCGGCCCGACGGGAAGTATGATATTTCCGCCGGGATGGCCGCCGCGATGGAGGCGCTGGAGGATATCGGCCTGCCGGCGATCATCCGCCCGGCCTTCACGCTGGGCGGCACAGGCGGCGGTGTGGCCTATAACCGCGACGATTACGAACGCATCTGCCGCTCGGGCCTGGATGCCTCGCCCATGGCCCAGATTCTGATCGACGAATCGCTCCTGGGCTGGAAGGAATACGAGATGGAGGTCGTGCGCGACCGCGCCGACAACGCCATCATCGTCTGCGCCATCGAGAACGTGGATCCGATGGGCGTGCACACGGGTGATTCGATCACCGTGGCCCCGGCGCTGACGCTGACCGACAAGGAATACCAGATCATGCGCAACGGCTCGATTGCCGTGCTGCGCGAGATCGGCGTGGAAACCGGCGGATCGAACGTGCAATGGGCCATCGACCCCGCCACCGGCCGTATGGTGGTGATCGAGATGAACCCCCGGGTGTCGCGTTCCTCGGCGCTGGCATCCAAGGCCACGGGCTTTCCCATCGCCAAGATCGCCGCGAAACTGGCGGTGGGCTACACGCTCGACGAGTTGGACAACGATATCACCAAGGTCACGCCCGCCAGTTTCGAGCCGACCATCGATTACGTCGTCACCAAGATCCCGCGCTTCGCCTTCGAGAAATTCCCCGGTGCCGTGCCCGAACTGACCACCGCGATGAAATCGGTGGGCGAGGCCATGGCCATCGGCCGCACCATCCACGAATCGCTGCAAAAAGCGCTGGCGAGCATGGAGACCGGCCTTTCTGGCTTCGACGAAATCGCCATCGAGGGCGCGCCCGAACGCGCGGCGGTGGTCAAGGCGCTGTCGCAACGCACGCCGGACCGTCTGCGCATTGTCGCGCAGGCGATGCGGCACGGGCTGTCGGATGACGATATCGCCGCCGCCACCGCCTTCGATCCTTGGTTTCTCGCCCGCATCCGCGAGATAGTGGAGGCCGAGGAGGCCCTGCGCCGCGACGGCCTGCCGATGACCGAGGCGGGGTTGCGCGGCCTCAAGATCATGGGCTTCACCGATGCCCGCCTCGCCGCGCTGACCGGCCGCAGCGAGGGGCAGGTGCGCGCCGCCCGGCGCAACCTCGGCGTGCTGGCGGTCTTCAAGCGCATCGACACCTGCGGCGCCGAGTTCGAGGCCCAGACACCTTACATGTATTCCACCTACGAGGTCCCGGTGATGGGCGATGTGGAATGCGAGGCACGGCCCTCGGGCCGCAAGAAGGTGGTGATCCTCGGCGGCGGGCCGAACCGGATCGGGCAGGGCATCGAGTTCGACTATTGCTGCTGTCATGCCTGTTTCGCGCTGACCGACGCGGGCTACGAGACGATCATGATCAACTGCAACCCGGAAACCGTCAGCACAGATTACGACACGTCCGACCGGCTCTATTTCGAGCCGCTGACGCTGGAACATGTGCTGGAGATTCTGCGGGTGGAGCAGGACAACGGCACCCTGCACGGGGTGATTGTGCAATTCGGCGGCCAGACCCCTCTGAAACTCGCCCGCGCGCTGGAGGCCGAGGGCATCCCGATCCTCGGCACCACCCCCGACGCCATCGATCTGGCCGAGGACCGTGAGCGCTTTCAGGACCTGCTCAACCGGCTCGGCCTGAAACAGCCCGTCAACGGCATCGCCCATTCGCCGACCGAGGCCTTCCGCATCGCCTCCGACGTGGGCTATCCGCTGGTGATCCGGCCGTCCTATGTGCTGGGCGGCCGCGCGATGGAGATCGTGCGCGACGACGCCCATCTGGAACGCTACATCCGCGACGCCGTGGTGGTCTCGGGCGACAGCCCGGTGCTGCTCGACAGCTATCTTTCAGGCGCGGTCGAGGTCGATGTGGATGCGCTTTGTGATGGCGAGGCGGTGCACGTGGCCGGCATCATGCAGCATATCGAGGAAGCCGGCGTGCATTCGGGCGACAGCGCCTGTTCCCTGCCGCCCTATACCCTCGGCGCGGATGTGGTGGCGGAGCTTGCCCGCCAGACCGGGGAACTGGCGCGCGGGCTTGGCGTGGTCGGGCTGATGAACGTCCAGTTCGCCCTGAAAGACGGCGAAATCTATGTGCTGGAGGTCAACCCGCGCGCCAGCCGCACGGTGCCCTTTGTCGCCAAGGCCACCGACAGCGCCATCGCCTCCATCGCCGCGCGGGTGATGGCGGGCGAGGCGCTTTCGGCCTTCCCCCGGCGCGCGCCCTATCCCGAGGGAATCGGCCCCGGCAGTGCCTTGCCCGGCGCCGACCCGCTGACACTGGCCGACCCGCAGACCCCGTGGTTCAGCGTCAAGGAGGCCGTGCTGCCCTTCGCCCGCTTTCCGGGTGTGGACACGCTGCTGGGCCCCGAGATGCGTTCCACCGGCGAGGTCATGGGCTGGGACCGTTCGTTTCCGCGCGCCTTCCTCAAGGCGCAGATCGGTGCCGGGGTGGACCTGCCCGAGGCCGGAAAGGTCTTCATTTCGATCCGCGATGCCGACAAGACCCCGCAGATGATCGAGAGCGCACGCATTCTTTCGGCTCTGGGCTTTACCCATGTCGCCACGCGCGGGACAGCCCGTTTCCTGCAAGAGGCAGGCGTACCCTGCGAGGTGGTCAACAAGGTCTACGAGGGGCGCCCGAACATCGTTGATATGCTCAAGAACGACCAGATCGCGCTGTTGCTCAACACCACCGAAGGCCTGCAGGCGGTCGAGGACAGTCGCGAGATCCGTTCGGTCGCGCTTTATGCCCGCATCCCCTATTACACCACCGCCGCCGCCAGCCATGCCGTGGCGCTGGCAATGCAGGCGCGGCACGAGGGGCCATTGTCGGTGCGCGCGCTGCAATCCTGAGCGGGCCCCTGGCGGGCGCGCAGACAAGGATCAGCGCAGCGGTACGCTCAGGCGCAGGTGCAGCCCGTCCATGCCGGGGTTGAACGGCTTGGTGTTGGCGTTCGAGCGGTGATCGACCCCGATGCTGACCCGCAACCGCGAGGGCAGTTCATACCCCGCTTCCAGCGACGAGCGGATCTGGAACGACCCGCCCAGATTGATGCCGCCGCCCTCGTTGTAGACCCCGGGCATCACGCTGCCCTGCACGAAAAAGGGCCCGTCGGGGCGCTTCCACGTCAGCATCAGCCCCGCCCCGGCCCAGACCTCGCGCGCCGACGACCGTGACAGCCCGACCACCGGCCGAAAGGCCCAGAGCGCCGAGGGGGCCTCGTAACGCAGGTATATTTCGGAATGGGCGCGATTGTTCTTGCCCAAAGACAGTGACAGATCGTGCCGGTCGCTCAGGCAGGGCGTGCAGGCAAAGGCCGGCTGCGCCAGCGCGATCAGGGCAGTGGCCATCACGGCGAACGGCCACCGGCGGAGGTTTGTCATCGCGTTTTCCGTAAAGGATTGAACTGCCGCAACAAGATGCGCCTGCACCTTGTCGGGGACAAGATGGTATCGCCATCCAGCTTGCCGCCGTGGCAAAGTGTTGCATTATCGACCGAGGCGCGCGTTCGCGCGCGCCCTGCCCGCGAAAGGCCCGCCCATGCCCGATCCGCACTTCGGCCCAGGCCCTGACCCAAATCGACCGCCACCGCCCCGCCCCCGGCCGCCCCGGCTGACCGGGGCCGCGCATCTGCTCGCGGCAACGCGTGCGGCGCTCGCCGGGCTGCAGCGGCTTCTGGCCGAGGCCGCGTTCCGGCAGGAACTGGCGCTCGCGCTCGCCGTAGCCGCGGCTTTCGCGCTCGCCGGTGTGCCGGGCTGGGCCTGGGCGGGGGCGGCGGGGCTCTTTCTGCTGGTCGTGGCGGTCGAGGCGCTGAACACGGCGATCGAAGAGATCGTGGACCGGCTCTCGCCCGATTGGTCGGATTTCGCCCGCAACGCAAAGGATCTCGCCGGTCTGGCGGTGGCCTGCGTGCTGATCGTATTTTCAGGCTTCGCCGCACTGGTGCTCTGGCAGGCCCTCGCCGGCGGCTGACCGCGCGCCGGACCCCGAGCAGGAGTCGCCGTGTGAGGGGCCTCGAGAGTATGGCCCTCTCCTCAGACGGCTGCTGAATGCCCTGCCTTTGCGTTTCCGTATGCGTCGAATGCGGCTGCGATCATGCGGGTTAGGGGTCGGCCTTCGGGGGGGATGGCGAGGGCGTCGGGGCTGAGGGTTGCGAAGGGGGCGAAGGCTTCTGCCACCGGGGCGCAGAGGTTGTGGAAGGCCCGTCGGCTCAGGCCGTAATCCGCCTCCAGTTCCGCCGCCTCGACGCGGAAGTCGCACATCAGCGCCTCGATCAGGCGCCGGCGCATCAGGTCCTCGCCGGCGAAGGCATGGCCGCGCATGGTCGAAAAGCCGCCCTGCCGGATCGCCTTGACATGGGCTGCGGTGCTGGGCGCGTTCTGGGCATAGCCTTGCGGGAAATACGAGATCGCCGAGGCCCCGATGCCCACCAGCACCGGCGCGGTATCGTCGGTATAGCCCTGAAAGTTGCGCCGCAGCGCCCCGGCCCGCGCCGCCCGCGCCAGCCCGTCCCCGGGCCGCGCGAAATGGTCGATCCCGATCTCGTCATAGCCGTCCCAGGCGAACAGCCTGCGCGCGGTGTCGTAAAGCCGCAGCCGTTCCTCGGGCGTGGGCAGCGTGTCCGACGGGATCATCTGCTGGCGCCGCGCCATCCACGGCACATGGGCATAGCCGTAAAGCGCCACCCGGTCGGGCGAGAGCGACAGGAGTTTCTGCACGCTGGCGGCCATGCGCGCAGGGCTCTGGTTCGGCAGGCCGTAAAGGATATCGGCATTCAGGCTCGCGATGCCCCGCGCCCGGATGCCCTCGATCGCCGCCTGCGTCACCTCGTAGCTCTGGTCGCGCCCGATGATCGCCTGGATCTCGGGCTCGAAATCCTGCACCCCCACCGAGGCCCGCGTCATCCCCGCCGCCGCCAGCGCGTCAAGCCGCGCGTCGTCGATCTCGTTGGGGTCGATCTCCACCGAGAATTCAGCCCCCTCGCCCAGCGGCACCGCCTCGAAGATCGCCCCCGCCAGATCGGTCATCATCGCCGCCGGCATCAGCGTGGGCGTGCCCCCGCCCCAGTGCAGCCGCGACAGCCGCACGCCCTCGGGCAGATGCGCGCGCAAAAGCGCGATCTCGGCCCGCAGCACCTCGACATAGGCGCGCACCGGCTCGTCGGCTCTCGTGCCCTGGGTGCGGCAGGCGCAGAACCAGCACAGCCGGCGGCAGAACGGCACATGCAGATAAAGCGAGATGCGCGCCCCCGGCGCGATCGCCCCGATCCAGTCGGAAAACTGCGCCGGCCCGACCGCATCGGAGAAATGCGGGGCGGTGGGATAGCTCGTGTAACGCGGCACGCGCGCGTCGAAAAGCCCGAGCCGTGTCAGTTGCGATTCCGTATTCATTCGTCTACCGTAGTTGACAGGCAAAAGCGAAATCCTTGATATAGATCAAACCGATGGCCCGCACCTCCCTTCTCGACGACAATCTCTCCTCGCAGGCCTGCGCCGATTGCCCGATCCGCCATCGCGCCGTCTGCGCGCGCTGCGAACAGCACGAACTCGACCGGCTCGAGGCGATCAAATACTACCGCAGCTACGAGGCCGGCCAGACCGTGATCTGGTCCGGAGACCGGATGGATTTCGTGGCCTCCGTCGTCACCGGCATCGCCACGCTGACCCAGACCATGGAGGACGGCCGCCGCCAGATGGTGGGCCTGCTGCTGCCGTCGGATTTCGTCGGCCGCCCCGGCCGCCTCACCGCCGCCTATGACGTCACCGCCACCACCGATGTGGTCATGTGCTGCTTTCGCAAGAAACCCTTCGAGGAGCTGATGGCCCGCACCCCCAGCATCAGCCAGCGCCTGCTGGAGATGACGCTGGACGAACTGGACGCCGCGCGCGAATGGATGCTGCTGCTGGGCCGCAAGACCGCGCGCGAGAAAATCGCCAGCCTGATCGCCATCATCGGACGCCGCGATGCCGCGCTCAGCCTGCGCAGCGCCGGAAACGACCTGACCTTCGATCTGCCCCTCACCCGCGAGGCCATGGCCGATTACCTCGGCCTCACCCTCGAAACCGTCAGCCGCCAGATCTCGGCCCTGCGCAAGGACGGCGTCATCCTGCTCGAAGGAAAGCGCCACGTCACAATCCCCGATTTCGACCGCCTCCTCGAAGAAGCCGGAGACGACAGCGACGGCGGCCTGCTCGCCTGAAACCAAACCAAACGCAAGCCCCCCCACCGCACGCGCAAACCCCACACGCGCACGCACCCGGCACGCCACAGGGCGGCGAGCGAAGCCGAGCGCGGCCGAAAGGGGGCTCAATGCCCCCTGAGGACGCAGCGCCGAAAGGCAAAACGG
>SKUV01000211.1 GCA_007129775.1 Paracoccaceae bacterium
GTCGATTTCCGCCTCGGTCCAGGTGTGATAGCCTTCGGGGTTTTCCTTCCTGCGCTCGGCCGCGCGGGCGGGATTGTGCGCCGTCAGCTCGGCACGAATGGCGAAGTTGAAGAGCATCGAAAGGTTTTTCTTCACCGCGTTCTGCGCGGTCGGCCCGGCCTTTTTCGCCATGAGGGCTTCGACATGGCGCACCCCGAAACGGGCATATGGAAGATCGCCCGCTTCACGGCGCAGCCAGTCTAATTCCCGCCGCAACGTGTCCTTGCGGATCGCGGAAAGGTTCGCATAGCGCGGCGAGCGAAGGTATTGCTCGATCAGCCATCCCAGCGTGCCGAAGGGCGAGCCCTCGCGGACGGCAGGCGTCTTCGAGCCCTCTACCGCCGCTTCATAGGCGGCGCGGAATTCGGCGGAAGCATAGGGGCCGGAAAGATAGGTTGAGAATGCACCTCGCCGGAAGCGCCAACGCACCTTCCCGTGACGGTCGGTCACGCGGGTAACACCTGGGAAGGGGTTTCGGCGGCGGGTCATTTCAGAAGCCGGTCACAAGGGTTGGGGTCATCGTCGCCGGAAGAGGCTGCAAGGCTGAAAATCCGCACAGTGCCATCGCGCGCAACTTCGATCTTCGCCACGGGCACCCCTGCCGCCGTCGCGGCCTTGAGATAGCGTGTCAGATCGGATTGCTTCACGGGCGCGGCACGGTTTGCCCACCATCGCGCATCGTCCATCACGTTGAACCAGGGCGGCATGGGCGAGCCTGCGCCCGATACTTCGCCCCAATGCGCGGCCTCGAAGGTCATCTCGCGGGGCTCGGGGTCGAGGGCGCGAAGAGCTGCGAAGGCGAGCTCGAGAAGCTCTTTCGTCGTCAACCGGACGCGAAGGACGAAGGCGGCGGCGGGCCATGTCTCCAGGCTTTCATCGCCCATGTCCAAGACCGGCGCCGAGCTGCTCTTCGAGATGATCTCCCAGCGCTACGAGCGCGGGGCCACGCTGATCACAAGCAATCTGCCCTTCGACGAATGGCCGTTCGCCCGTTCCTTCGGACCAGCGGCAGTCACGGGCTCACCCTTCGGCACCGAACGGCTTACCGGCGCGCTCCTCTACCGGTTGACCCACCACGTCAACATCCTTGAGATGAATGGCGAAAGCTATCGCCTCGCGCAAAGCCGGGCGCGTAAGCCCGGCGGCAATACCTGATCCAAGGCATCAGACTTGGACCTGACGGTCCAAGGCGGCCAGTCACCCGCCAGCTACATGGAGAGCGCGGCTGACTGGCCGCCGCCCTCCGCAAACGTCTCGCACAAACCTAAAGTGGCCCAGTTTTGCGCCGCCCCGTGGCCCAGTTTTACTCCGGCGTTGACACTAGCTGCGCCGCAACCGGATCACCACATCCACGCGCGCGATCTCCATCCCTTCGGGCGGGTCGGGCAGGCGGGCGAGTTGCAGATCGGCGGCGGGCGCGTCGGTCAGTTCGGCCGTGTCTTCCCAGTAGAAATGGGGGTGGTCGTCCATCCGCGTGTCGAAATACGACCGGGAGCCATCCACCGTTACCTCCTGCATCAGCCCCGCGTCGCAAAAGGCGCGCAACGTGTTGTAGACCGTGGCGAGCGAGACGCGATCGCCGCTGGCCTCGGCCGCGGCAAAGAGGCTTTCGGCGGTCACATGGCGATTGCGCCCGTCTCCCACCAGCAAGGCCGCGAGCGCGGTGCGCTGCCGGGTCGGGCGCAGCCCGCCCTTGGCCAGCCACGCGGTGGCCCGTGCCATGCCTTCGGAAATTGTTCCGGAATGTGCCTGTTCATCCTTCATGCCTGATGAATAAGCGCTTGGCGCGGAATTTTCAATTCCAAAGCGCCGTTTCGGCCCTGCTCCGGCGGCCGCGGGCGCCCTTCCCTGCGCCGCTGTGCGCGCGCGGCATCCACCGCGACAGGCTTGCGCCGCGCGCGACCGGAGTGCTAGAGGGAGCGCGAGCAGGGTTTTTCCGAGGGATATGCAGCATATGGCCGGCTTTCCGACGCGTTTCGACCGGGACGACCTCCTGAAATGTGCGCGCGGCGAGTTGTTCGGGCCCGGCAATGCGCAGCTTCCCGAACCGCCGATGCTGATGATGGACCGGATCACCGACATCTCGGCCGATGGTGGCCCGCACGGCAAGGGGCATGTGGTGGCGGAATTCGACATCACACCCGATCTGTGGTTCTTTGCCTGTCACTTTCCCGGCAACCCGATCATGCCCGGCTGTCTGGGGCTGGACGGGCTGTGGCAACTGACCGGGTTCAACCTCGGCTGGCGCGGCTGGCAGGGGCGTGGCTATGCCCTCGGGGTTGGCGAGGTAAAGCTGACAGGGATGGTCCGTCCCGACCGCAAGCTTCTGACCTATTACGTGGAGTTCACCAAGGCCGTGCAGACCCGGCGCCTGACCATGGGCGTGGCCGACGGGCGCCTGCTGGCGGATGGCGAGGAAATCTATCAGGTCAGGGATATGAAGGTCGCGCTGTCGACATCCTGACCCCATCGAACGGAGGAGTGCGCCCATGCGCCGCGTCGTCGTCACCGGGCTTGGCATCGTCTCGCCCATCGGAAACACCGCCGCCGAGGTGGAGGCCAGCCTGCGCGCCGGCCGCTCGGGCATCGTCGTTGCCCCGGAATACGCCGAGCGCGGTTTTCGCAGCCAGATCCACGGCACCGCCAAGATCGTGCTGGAGGACCACATCGACAAGCGCCAGTTGCGATTCATGGGGCCGGGGGCGGCCTATAACTACATCGCCATGCAACAGGCCATCGCCGATGCGGGGCTGGAAGAGGGCGATGTGTCGAACCCGCGCACCGGGCTGATCACCGCCTCGGGCGGGCCGTCCACCTCGAATTTCTTTCTGGCCCACAACACGGTTGTGGAAAAGGGCAGCCCCAAGCGGATGGGCCCCTTCATGGTGACGCGCTGCATGTCGTCGACCAATTCCGCCTGTCTGGCCACGCCCTTCCGCATCAAGGGCGTGAATTACTCCATCACCTCGGCCTGTTCGACCTCGGCCCATTGCATCGGCAACGGGGTGGAGCAGATCCAGATGGGCAAGCAGGACATCGTCTTTGCCGGCGGCGGGGAGGAACTGGACTGGACGCTGTCTTGCCTGTTCGACGCCATGGGCGCCATGTCGTCGAAATACAACGATACGCCCGAAACGGCGAGCCGCCCCTTCGACGCCACGCGCGACGGTTTCGTCATCGCCGGTGGCGGCGGCATGCTGGTGCTGGAAGAGCTGGAGCACGCCCGCGCCCGCGGCGCGAAGATCTATGCCGAGGTGACGGGCTATGGCGCCACTTCGGACGGGCACGACATGGTCGCGCCCTCGGGAGAGGGGGGCGAGCGGTCGATGCGGCTGGCCCTCGGCACGCTGCCGGAGGGGCGCAGGATCGACTATATCAACGCCCATGGCACCTCGACCCCGGCAGGCGACGTGACCGAGGTGGAGGCGATCCGCCGCATCTTCGGCGCGCAGGACATGCCGCCCATCGCCTCGACCAAATCCCTGACCGGGCACAGCCTCGGGGCCACCGGCGTGCACGAGGCGATCTATACGCTGCTGATGATGCAGGGCGGTTTCATCGCGGCCTCGGCCAATGTGACCGAACTGGACCCGGAGCTGAACGCCGGCGAAATCGCCACCGAGTTGCGCGAGGGCGTGACGATCGATTCGGCGCTGTCCAACAGCTTCGGCTTCGGCGGCACCAACGCGACGCTGGTCTTCAGCGCGATGCGCGACTAGGGCCACAAGAAGGGGGAGCGGGGCAATGGCCGGCTGGATGCAGGGCAAGCGCGGTCTGATCATGGGCGTGGCCAACGAACGCTCCATCGCATGGGGTATCGCCAAGGCGATGGCCGACGAGGGCGCGGAACTGGCGTTTTCCCATCAGGGCGAGGCGTTCGGCAGACGGGTGGCGCCGCTGGCCGAAAGCGTGGGCTCGGATTTCCTGCTGGATGTGGATGTGGCCGACGAGGCCAGCATGGAGGCCGCCTTTGCCGCGCTGGCCGATCGCTGGGGCAGCCTCGATTTCGCCGTCCACGCCATCGCCTATTCGGACAAGGCGGAGCTGACGGGGCGCTTCGTCAACACCAGCCGGGCCAATTTCCAGACCTCGCTGACGATCTCGTGTTATTCCTTCATCGAGGTGGCGCGCCGGGCCGCGCCGCTGATGCCGCAGGGCGGCACGCTGCTGACGCTGACCTATCAGGGCTCGAACCGGGTCACGCCCTTCTACAACGTGATGGGGGTGGCCAAGGCCGCGCTGGAATCGTCGGTGCGCTATCTGGCCAACGATCTGGGCCCCGATGGCATCCGCGTGAACGCGATCTCGCCCGGCCCGATGAAGACGCTGGCGGGTGCGGCCATCGGCGGTGCACGCCGCACCTACCGCCAGACCGAGATGAACGCGCCATTGCGCACCAATGCCGCGCTCGATGCGGTGGGCGGCACTGCGGTCTATCTGGCCTCCGATTACGGGCGCCACACCACGGGCGAGATCATCCGGGTGGATGGCGGCTATCACGTCATCGGCATGCCGCAACGCGAGAATATCTGACCGCCTGATTCGTCTCCCACAGGTTGCTCACGCCCGCAGCTGCGGGCAGATCGGCGCCGCCGGCCGCAGAATTGATCGGTTATGAGGGCAGCGACCCGGCTCCGGCACGGCACGGCTATTTGCGCGCCCTGCGAAGCGTGCTAGGGGCTATCCCATTCCGATCAGCCATAAGGGACAGGTTCACACCATGGCACGCCCGCTTTCCGACATTGCCGGCCGCACGGCTTCGCTGGCCGCCACGGCGGCGCTTTGCGCAGCGCCCCTCCTTTCCACCCCGGCCCAGGCCGAAGGCAGCGACGGCCCGACCGGCAGCTTCGCGCTGGAACTCAACAATCTCGAAGATATCGACGGCGCCTGCCGGCTGAGCTTTGTCGCCAACAACCGCACCGGCGTGGCGCTGGAACAGACCTCTTACGAAGTGGTGGTCTTCGACGATGCCGGCGCGGTCGCGCAGCGTCTGATCCTCGAATTCGGCCGCCTGCCCGAGGACAAGACCAAGGTGGTGCAGTTCCTGCTCGACCGGGGCTGCGACCGGATCTCGCGGCTTCTGCTCAACGATGTGGAGGAATGCACCGCCAGCGATGGCGCGGCAGTGCCCTATTGCCTCGATGCGCTCGACACCAGCGCGCGCGTGGATGTGATGTTCGGCGCCTGATCCGGCAGCCCCCGCCCCGCCGCGGCCCGGCCCGCCCCAAAGGCGCCCCGGGCCGCGGCCTGCAAGAGTTTCCCCGATGCCCGACATCCCGTTTCCCGACATCAGCCCGATCGGCATGGCCGTTCTGGCGGCCCTTGCGCTGACCTCGGTCGCGGCGACCTCGATCCTGATCTACAAGGTGCTGCAATTCCTGCGCCTCGGCGTCGGCCGCTTCGATCAGGCGCGCCGGGTGGTGGCGCTGTGGCTTGCGGGCGATGGTGCCGGGGCGCTGGCGGGGGCAGAGGCGCGCCGCTCGGTCTCGCTCCGGGTGCTATATGCGCTCATGGCGGGGCTGCGCGTGCGCCCCGACGACCGCGCCTATGCGCAGGCGCTGGCGGTGCAGGCCGCGCAGGAGGAACTGGCAAGCCTGTCGCGCTACATGCGCGGGATCGAGGCGGTGGTGCAGGCCGCGCCCATGCTCGGGCTGCTGGGCACCGTCATCGGCATGATCGAGGCCTTCGGCCGGCTGGCCGAAAGCACCGGCGCCGTCGATCCCGCCATTCTGGCCGGCGGCATCTGGACCGCGCTGATCACCACCGCTGTTGGGCTGACCATCGCGGTGATCTTCTATTTCGCCGCAATCTGGCTGGAAGGCCGCATCACCCGCGAACGCGAGGTGCTGGAAAGCCTGATGGCCTCGGTGCTGAACGGGCGTATCGCCGCGCCCGCCATGCGGCGCTGACATGGGGCCGGGGGCGCTGCCCACCGCCGGCGTGCTCGCCCCCGCGCAGCCGCGCCCGCGCCCGGTCTTCGCGCTGACGCCGCTGGCCGACATCATGTTCCAGTTGCTGATCTTCTTCATGCTGACCACGAGCCTTGCGCCCTATGCGCTGTTGCCCCTGGGCCCGCGCGGGGCGGAAGCGGCACCGCAGGCCGAGGCCCCTGCCCCGACCTCCGATGCCCCGACCTCCGATGCCCCGGCGATGACGGTTGTGTGGCATCTGGGCCGGGGCGAGCTGCGCGAGGGGCTCACGCGCTTCGACATCGCCACCCTGCCCGAGGCGCTGGCTCGCGTCGCCGCCGAGGGCGGGCAGGAGATCCTCGTTTTCGTCGCCGCCGAGGCCGAGACGCAGGACCTCGTGACCCTGCTGGAACGCGCACGCGCGCCCGGTGCCCCGGGACTGCGCCTGATGGGCCGCTAGGGGGCGCAGATGGCCGCAACCGCACCCAAGCCCCCGACAGAGCGGCTCCTGCCCCCGCCGCCGCGGCGCAGCGCGCCCGATTTCTCCATCGCCACGGTGAATATCGTGCTGCTGCTGGTGCTGTTTTTCCTCGTGGCCGGCTCCATCGTGGCCGAAAGCGAACAGGGCTTCGACCTGCCCGAGACGACCGATCTGCCGCTGGCCGACCTGCCGCGCCCGCTGATCGTGCTGCAGCCGGGCGGTGAGACCCTGCTCGACGGCGCGCGGCTGGACCCCGCCGCCATCACCGAACGGCTGCTGGCCGAGGGCGCCGGAACCGCCCATGTGCTGACCGCCCGCGACATGCCGGCCCGCGCGCTGATGGATCTGCTGGCCGCGCTGGAGCCGGCGGGACTGGAGACCAGCCTCATCACCCTGCGCAGCCGCGCGCTCTGGATCGAACCGGGCCTTCTGGCGGAGGAGGGTCCGTGACGCATCCGCCGCAGCCCCTGCGCAATTCCCGCGCGCGCGAAGCCGGGCGCTGGAGCGTCGCGATCGGGGCGGCGCTGGCGCTGCATCTGGCCTCAACCGTGCTCGCCCTGCCCGCGCTCGACCGGCCGCAGCCCGAGGATGCACCGGCGCCCGAGCCGCTTTTCGCGCTCGTCCCCCTCGCCCGCGACCAACTGGCTCCGGCCACCCGCCCCGAGACCTCGCAGGCCGAGCGGCCCGAACAGAGCGAAACCGAGCGGGCACGGCAGACCGAGGCGGAGCGGGCACCGCAGGCTGACGCAGAGAGGGCACAACAGTCCGAGGCCGAGCGAGCACGGCAGGCCGAAGCGGAGCAGGCACAACAGGCTGAAGCAGAGAGGGCACGACAGGCCGAAGCCCAGCGGGCACGACAGGCCGAAGCGGAGCAGGCACGACAGGCCGAAGCGGAGCAGGCACGGCAGGCCGAAGCCCAGCGGGCACGGCAGGCCGAAGCGGAGAAGGCACGGCAGGCCGAGGCCGAGCAGGCACGGCAGGCCGAAGCCCAGCGGGCGCGGCAAGCGGAGGCCCAGCGTGCACCCCGCGCAGAGGCAGAGCGCGTTACCGCCGAGCGGACGGAACAGGAGGCCACGGCCGAGGCACCCGAGAGGGCTCCGGACGGGGCCGAAGCGCAGCGCCCCGAGGCCGAAGCCCCCCCCGAAACCCTCAGCCCTACCCCCCTCAGGGCCGAAGCACTCCGGGCCGAAGCACTCCGGGCCGAAACACTCAGGGCCGAAGCACTCCGAGCCGAGGCGCCGGAGCCGGAGCGCACCAGCCCGGTCGAACCCGCGGCGGACGCGCCTCGCCGGGTGGCAGCCACGGCCCCGCAGGTTGCGCCGCCCGCCCCCAGTTCCGTAGCGGCGCGACCGGCACAGCCCGCAGCCGCAGAAATGCAGCGCCCCGACCCCGCCCGCACGGATGCGCTA
>SKUV01000224.1 GCA_007129775.1 Paracoccaceae bacterium
CCCGCCCGGTTAACAGCCGCGTAAGCGGCCCGGGCAGGGATGCGCGCTGGGCGCCGCCCTTCGCTTTTGTTCGCGCCGATCCTGCGCTAGCTAGAGGGTGACGAGATGCCAAAGGAGGTCAGAATGCCCGATCAGAAGCCCGAAATCGCCCAGACCGAGCCGATCCCGGTCGAGGTCGAGGCCGGCAAGACCTATTTCTGGTGCGCCTGCGGCCGGTCGCAGCGCCAGCCCTTCTGCGACGGCAGCCACCGCGACACCGGTTTCGAGCCGGTGAAATGGCAGGCCACCGATAGCCGGCGGGTCTGGTTCTGCGGCTGCAAGCACAGCGCAGGCGCGCCGTTGTGCGACGGCTCGCACAAGGCGCTGGCGGCGGGCTGAGACATGGCGATCCGGATGGACCCGTCGGTCAACGTGCTGGGCGGTGCGCTCGAACCCTGTTCGACGGCGCCGATGACCGGTTTTTTCCGCAACGGCGCCTGCGACACCTGCGCCGAGGATCAGGGCAGCCACACCGTCTGCGCCGTGATGACGGACGAATTCCTCGCCTACTCGCGCTATCTGGGCAATGACCTCACGACGCCACGCCCCGAATTCTCCTTTCCGGGGCTGAAGGCGGGGGATCGCTGGTGCCTGTGCGCCGGGCGCTTCCTGCAGGCCTGTCAGGAGGGGGTGGCGCCGCGCGTGCTGCTCTGCGCGACCCATGCCCGCGCGCTGGAGGTGGTGCCGCGCGACGTGCTGGAGGCCCACGCCCTCGACAGCGACGATGCCGGCTGAGCGGTGTCGGCCGAGCGGTGTCGGCCGAGCGGTGTCAGGAGCACTGACCACAGAATCGACATAATCGCCCCGCGTTTCAACCAAACTGTGCGGCTAGCACCGATCTGAACACTCTCCGCCCCGCATTGGGGGGAGGGACGGCAGGCACGGGCGACAGGCGATGGCCATAACGGCGCTTTGGGAGTTCGGTGAGGGCGTGCAGGAGGCCGAGGGCGTCCTGCCGCTGCTGCATGCGCAGGCCACGGAGGCAGCCGGGGGTGATGGCCCCGCGCCGGGCGAGGGCGCGCTGGCCATCGTTTTCGCGCAGTTGCTGCATATGGGCCCGGAAGACGACACCATCGCCCGGTTCGAAGACGGCACCGCGACCCTGCGTCTCGCCCTGTCCGAGGACGGCGCCTTGCGCGTGATGCTGGGCGCTGGCGACGCTGCGCGCAGCCTCAGCACCCCCGACGGCTTCGTCGGGGCAAGCGACACGATCCGCGCGATTCTCGCATGGCAGGGGGGCGGGGCGCGGCTGGTTGCCCAGAACCTTTTTACCGGCGAGGAGCACGAGGTCGGGCTCGGCCTCGCCCCGCCGATGCCCGCGCGGCTGGACTCGGAGGGGCATTGGGCATTGCCGGGCGATGGTGACGCATCGGGTTTTCAGGGCAGCCTGATCGCCATGGGCATTTACGACGACCCCGCCGATGCCGGTGCCATCGCGGCCTTCGGACAGGACGATGATGCGCCGGCGGGGCAGGGTGTGGATGCGTCAAGGGATACAGACGCGACGGCCGACCTGATCGGCGGCGCAACCCTCGATCTCGACAGTGACGCCCCGCAGATGGAGGCGGCGCTCCAGATCGCCGGCGTGGCCGAGGGCGCGGAGTATGTGCTGAGCTTCCGCGCGCTGGATATCGCCGCCGAGGGCGACAGCTTTCGCATCCTGTGGAATGGCGAGCCATTGATCCACGACGGCGCCGAGGTCTTCACGCCGCCCTCCGACGATTACGGTGCCTATGCGTTGCGCCTGACCGGCGGCAGCGGCGACGGCAGCAACAGTTTGGAGTTTCTGGGCGAGGGCGGCGAAGGCGGGGTGGCCATCGCGCTGGAGGATCTGCGGCTGACCGAGGCGACACCGGCCGATCCGGACGCCGCCGGCGGGGCGGGCGGCGCCGGCCCGGCGGCAGACGCCGGCGATGATGCGGATATGAAACCTGTCACCGTGACCCTGGAGGGCGGTGCCTCGGGGCAGGCCAACAGCCTCGGCGCCTATGTCATCGATTCCCAGACCGGGGCGCTGCTGGCGCCCGAGATCCTGTTCGGGGACACGCGCGACGATCTGCAGGGCGGCGCCGCGAACCCCGGCGACAGCGCCGAATACATGGCGCCCGAAGGCACGCAGATCGGCCTGTTCCTGATCGGCGGCGGGGCGCATTACAACGATCTGGAGGCGTTGGGCCCCGGGCGGCTGGTTTTTCTCAACGAAGCCGGCGCGCTGGCGGTCGAGGGTGACGCCGAACCGCAGCTTTGGCACCTGGCGGCCGATGGCACCCAGACGTTGCTGGACGGGCCGGTGTTCCATTCCGCCGGCCATGGCGCGCGCGCCGGGCTCAACCCCGATGGCACCAGCCATGTGAGCACGCTGGCCGCGAATGATGACGGCACGATGCTGCTGGGCTTCGATGACAGCTTCGGGGCCGGGGCGTCCGGGGATGCGGCGGCACCGGAGCAGGCGGCGGATTTCGGGGCGCTGCGCGTCTCGGTCGATCCGCGCGCGGCGGCGGCGACGCTCGTCGCGCAGGGGGTGTCGCCGGAGCCGGATGTCGCGGGGCTTCTGGCCGACGAGACTGACGAGACCGACGAGACTGACGAGACCGACGAGACTGACGAGACCGACGAGACTGACGGGGCCGACGCTACCGATATGGTGGCCGGACTGGCCTCGCCCGGCCTACTGGTGCTGTTGCCATCGGCGCGGGTCATGCCCGAGGCCCCGCCCGAGGCCGCGAATTTCCCCGACGAACCCGAAATCACCGCGCCCGCGCCCGAGCCCGAGCCCGACGCAGCACTTGCCGCGCAGGATGCCGTCGCCGCCTTCCCGGCGGGCGCTGCCGCGCCTGCGCAGATGTCGGCGCAATTGTCGCAATCGACGATCGTGCCCTGTTTCACCCCGGGCACGCTAATCGACACCGCGCGCGGCCGCGTGCCGGTGGAGACCCTGCGCCCGGGCGATCGGGTGTTGAGCCGCGATCACGGCTTCCAGCCCATCGACTGGGTCGGCCGCAAGGAGGTTTCGCCCGCCGAGCTTGTGGAAAAGCCCCATATGCGCGGGGTGCGGATCAGCGCGGGTGCCCTGGGTGGTGGCCTGCCGGAACGCGATATGGTGGTCTCGCCGCAGCACCGGGTGCTTGTCATCGGGGCCGAGGCCGAGCTTCTGTTCGGCGAGCGCGAGGTGCTGGTGCCGGCCATCCACATGCTCGACACTCCGGGGGTGGTGCGCGACGGGGCCGACAGCATCATCTACATTCATATCATGTGCAGTCGCCACGAGATCCTGCGCTCCGACGGGATCTGGAGCGAGAGTTTCCAGCCCGGCGATCTGAGCCTTGCCGGGCTCGACCGGGCGCAGCGGGCCGAGTTGCTGGAACTGTTCCCCGAACTGGTCAGCCGCTCGGGCCGCAGCAATTACGTGGCCGCGCGCCGGTCGCTGCAGCGCTACGAGACGCTGGCGCTGATGGCGCCGCGCCGGCCCCGGCGTGTTGGCGGCCGGCAGGGCGCGCCTTTTTTCGCATCACCGGGCTGACACCGCAGCACTGCGCGGCCAGTTCCGTGGCATGGGGCGCCGACCGGCCTGGCCCGGGCCATTGCGATCCCCGCCGGGGCTGGACACGGAGCGGGCGGCGGGGCAATCTCGCCCCCGGAACGCACATCAGCCGGAGACCGCCCATGCCCAGCCCCGTTTCCCGTCCGTGGCACCTCGTCGTGGTGGGGCTTGTCGCGCTCCTGTGGCATCTGGGCGGGGCGGCTGATTACGTGGCCACACAGATGCGCTTCGAGCCGTATGTGAGCGAGTTTCCCCCCGAATGGATCGTGTATTTCGGCGGGCTGCCCACATGGGTTAATGCGGCCTGGGCCATCGGTGTCTGGGTCGGCCTGCTGGGCGCGATCCTTCTGCTGCTGCGCGAACGCGCGGCGGTGCTGACGCTGGCGGTGGCGGCCATCGCCATGGTGGCGGCGACGATCTGGCTGATCTTTCTTGCGGATCCGACGATCGGCGCGGTGACCGGCGATGTCGGCGTCTGGGTGATGGCCGGCGCGGCGCTGGCATCTGTCCTGCTGTGGCTTTATGCGCGCTGGATGAAGGTGGCGCAGGTGCTGGGCTGACAGGGCGGGCGCGCGATGGCGCTGCCTGCCACGCTCGGCCCGCTGCGGCTGCCGGCGATTGCCGCACCGATGTTTCTGGTTTCCGGCCCCGATCTGGTGGTGGAAACCTGCCGCGCCGGGCTGATCGGCACCTTTCCGGCGATGAATGCGCGCAGCAGCGCGGCACTGGCCGACTGGCTGGACGAGATCGCGGAACGTCGGCGGCCGGGCGATGCGGCCTACGGCGTGAACCTGATCGTGCACCGCAGCAATCCGCGCCTCGACGCCGATCTGGAGGTGCTCAAGAGCCGCAAGGTGCCGCTGGTGATCACCTCGCTCGGCGCGGTGCCCGATCTGGTGCGCGTGGTGCAAGGCTGGGGCGGGCTGGTCTTTCACGATGTGATCAGCCGGCGTCATGCCGAAAAGGCCGCCGCTGCGGGGGTAGACGGGATCATCTGTGTCTCGGCCGGGGCGGGCGGGCATGCCGGCACGCTCAACCCCTTCGCGCTGGTGGCCGAGGTGCGGCAGGTCTTTGCCGGCACGGTGATCCTCGGCGGGGCGATCAACACCGGCGCCCAGATCGCGGCGGCGCGGATGATGGGGGCCGATCTGGCCTATCTCGGCACCCGCTTCATCGCCACGCGCGAGGCGATGGTGCCCGAGGGTTTCAAGGAGATGATCGCGCAAGCCCGGGCCGCCGACATCGTACATACCGATGCGATTTCCGGGGTGAAGGCGAATTTTCTGGCGCCGTCGCTGCGCGCCGCGGGGCTGGATCCGGACAATCTGCCCCCCGTTGGGCGGATGTTGCCGGAGGGCGAGGCGAAGGCCTGGCGCGATATCTGGTCGGCCGGGCATGGAGTGGGCGGGATCGACGATGCACCCCCGGCCGCGGAGCTATGCGCGCGGCTGATCGCGGAGTATCGCGCCGCGGTGGCGGGGCTGGCCGACGATCCCTTCGCCCGAAACGGCGGGGACGTCTGAGGGCGCCCGCGTGCGGGACCGCTGGCACGCGGGCGCCTGGCGTGGCATACTGCGCCCAAGCCCGCGGACAGGGCAGGCGCAGAGGCAGGCAGCGACAGGAGGGAACACCATGCGGTATCTGGGCATCGTGGCGGGGCTGGCGGGGGCGGGGCTGATCTGGGCCTGCGCCCCGGAAGAGCGGATACCCTCGGGCGCGGCGCTTTATGCCGATTATTGCGCGGCCTGCCATGGCACCGATGCCCGCGGCAGCGGGCCGGAGGCCGCCGGTGTCGGGGTGGCGATACCCGATCTGACCACCATCGCGGCGCGCAACAACGGCGTCTTTCCGCTGACAGAGGTGATGAGCAAGGTCGACGGCTACGCCCGCGGCCGCAGCCCGGGGCGGTCGGTCATGCCGGAACTGGGCCATCTGCTCGACGGCCCGCTGGTGCGCGTCGATACCGGCGACGGCATGCTGACGCCGACGCCGGCCAAGCTGATCGCCATCGCGGACTATCTGAAAACGGTCCAGCGCTGAGGCCCGGGCGGCGCACGTCCGGCCTTCGTCGGGCAGGTCCTGCCCTGGGCGGGCGGGCCTAGCCTTCGTCGGGCAGAATTGTCGCCGCGCGCTCGTCGGTGATCAGCGCGCCGTCGCCCTCGGCGCCGATGCCGGCGGCATTGGCCTCGTCGGTGTCGATATGCATCTCGGTAAAGGCGGCTTCGGCCACACGCACCAGCGTGCGCTCGAAGGTCAGGCCGCGCTCCGCGCCGCCCACCCGGACCGAAACGATCTGGCCGTCCCGAAGCCCCATCGCCGCGGCGTCGTCGGGGTTGGTGTGGATATGGCGCGCGGCGATGATCAGACCGTCGGTTTCGTACCGGCCCGCCGGCCCGATCAGCGTCACCCGCGGGGTGCCGTCCAGTTGGCCGCTGTCGCGCACCGGCACGTCAAGGCCCAGCGCGAAGGCATCGGTGCGCGACACCTCGATCTGGGTGCGGGGGCGCAGCGGGCCGAGGATCGCCACGTTCTGCAACCTCCCGCGCGGCCCTTCGATGGCGATCCGCTCGGCGGCTGCCCAATGGCCTCTCTGGCGCAATTCCTTCGCCGGGGAGAGGCTGGCACCGGGGCCGAAAAGTGCCGCCACCGCCTCGACCGACAGATGGGCATGCCGGCCCGAGACCGCGACGGGCAGGCGGACCGGGTGCGCGGGCGCCGCCGCGGGGGCGAGCGCAAGGGCGACCTCGCGCGCGATCATCCGCTGCTCGGCGGTGCGGGTGACCAGCACCGCGACGCGGCTGGCATGGGCCGAGATGATCGGCGCCTCTTCCGCCTCCAGCCGAACGGCGGCGTTGCGGTCGGTATCAAGTGCAAGCCCCATGAAACCCAGCCCGTCGCAGATGCGCCGGCGCATCGCGGCCGAATTCTCGCCCACGCCCCCGGTGAAGACGAGCGCATCCACGCCGCCCATGGCCGCGGCATAGGCGCCCACATATTTGCGCGCGCGCCACGCGAAGATGTTGATGGCCAGTTGCGCATCGGCCTCGCCCGCCGCCGCGCGCGCCTCGATGTCGCGCATGTCGCTGGCGCCGGTCAGCCCCTTCAGCCCGCTGTCGGAATAAAGCGCGGCCTCGATCGCCGGAATGTCGAGCCCGAGCCTGCGGTGCAGATAGCCGAAGGCGCCCGGGTCCACATCGCCCGACCGGGTGCCCATCACCAGCCCCTCCAGCGGGGTCATGCCCATCGAACTGTCGAGGCTTTCGCCGAAGGCGATGGCGCAGGCGCTGGCGCCGTTGCCCAGATGCAGGCTGATGATGCGCAGCTCGCGGAGCGGGCAGCCCAGCGCCTCGGCCGCGCGGCCGGCCACGTATTTGTGCGACGTGCCGTGAAAGCCGAAGCGCCGCAGCCCCGCCGCGCGCCACTCCGCCGGCACGGCGTAGGTGGTGGCCCGCGCGGGGTTGGTCAGGTGAAAGGCGGTGTCGAAGACGCCCACCTGCGGCAGATCGGGCCAGACCGCTTGCGCCACCGAAACCGCCTCCAGATTGGCGGGGTTGTGCAGCGGCGCGAGCGGGGTGAGGGCCTCGATCCGGTCCAGCGTATCGGCATCGAGCCGGGTCGCGCGGGTGAATTCGGCCCCGCCATGGGCGATGCGATGGCCCACTGCCGCCACGCCGTCGATGCCATGATCCGCCAGCAGACCGGGCACGGCCCGGATCGCCGCGCCCAGCGTTGCGTGCGCCGCGCGGCTGCAGGTGGTGGCGCCGTCACGCCGGAGCGCGACCTCGCAGCCCTCGGGGCCGAAGCGGTCGAAGCCGCCGCGCAGCAACTCGACCTCGCCGCGTGCCGTGCCGTCGGTGTCGAAAACGCCGAATTTCAGGCTCGACGAACCCGCGTTGAAGACCAGTATCCTCATGCCTCACCCGCCTTCCGCCCCTTGGTTTTCCAGAACATCGCGGCGCGCTTGTCCACCTCCAGCAGAAGCAGCAGCACGATCCCGGGGGCGGCGCATTGCGCCAGTTGCGCAAGGTCCAGCGATGCCGTGCCGAACAGCGCCTGCATCGGCGGCGCATAGGTAAAGGCCGCCTGCAACAGCAGCACCACCGCCAGCGCGATCAGCACCGACGGTGTGCCGCGCAGGCCGCGCAGCGTGATCGAACTGCCGAGGCCATAGCGGATCGAGAACAGATAGAAGACCTCGAGCGCGATCAGCGTGTTCACCGCCATGGTGCGCGCGGTTTCCA
>SKUV01000405.1 GCA_007129775.1 Paracoccaceae bacterium
GTGATGTACATGTCGGAAACGCCCATCGTCTATCGCGACCTGCTGCCCGCCGGCATGGTCGAGGCCTATGTGCCCGAGCGGGTCAAGGCCGACGTGCCCGAAGCGCTGCGCGAGAACCTGCTGACGCACCGGCTCTCGACCCGGGCGCTGATGTATAACGAGGCCGCCCATCCCGACGGCTCGCCCATCGCCAACCTGTGGCAACTGACCACGCCCGAATGGCGCGGCCGCGTGCTGATCGACGACCCCACCGCGCGCGGCGAGACGCTAGACCTGCTGACCGAAATCGCGCTGCGCGGCGACGAAATGGCCGAAGCCTACGAGGCGCAGTTCGGCCAGCCCATCGAGGTGGACAGCGATCTGCAGGGCGCGGGCGAGCAGTTCATCCGCGATCTGTTCAACAACGACGTGGTGATGATGAACGACTCCCAGACCCTGCGCTCGGCGGTGGGAATCATCTCGGACGGGCCGAAGCCGGTCGGCTTCATGACCTATTCGTCGTCGCGCAACAACGAACGCGACGGGATGGCGCTGCAGATCTCGAATGACACGGTCCCGGGCGCGGGCATCCTGTTTCCCGCCGTCCTCGCGCTGGGCAAGAACGCCCCGAACCCGGCGGCCGCGCGGCTGATGGTCAACTATCTGATGGGGGACGATTCACCCACGGGCGGTTCGGGCTTTGCCCCCTTCGCGGTGCAGGGCGACTATGCCGCGCGCCGCACGATCGAGGATCACCCCGACGCGATCCCCTTCGATGACCTCAATCTGTGGCTCATCGACCCCGCCAAGACCGGCGCAGCGCGTCAGCGCATCCTCGATCTGGTGATCACCCTGCAGTGACCCGATCCCGGGGCCCGGCGACGCCTTGCCGGGCCCCGCACCGATCCCGCCTCTGATCCCGCCTCTGGCCCCGCCTCTGGCCCCGCCTCTGGCCCTGCTTCTGATCCCGCCTCTGACCCCGGAGATGTCCCATGACTGCGCTCGCCCTTCGTGCGCCATGGCTGGCGCGTGCCGTCCAGTCCCGCGATTTCGTGCCGCTGGTGGTGCTGACCTTCACGGCGCTTCTGGTCATCGCGCCCCTGCTGATGATCCTGCTGGCAACGCTGACGCCCGAGGGCCGCGCGGCGTGGGAGGCGGTGACCAATTCGCCCCTGTCGCGCAATCTGTGGTGGCGCCCGCTGGGAAATACCGTGGTGCTCGGCATCGGTGTGACCCTCGGCTCGGTCCTGCTGGGCGGGTTTCTGGCATGGCTGGTCGTGCTGACCGATGTGCCGATGCGGCGCTTTCTGGCGGTCATGTCGATCCTGCCCTTCATGACGCCCAGCTTCGCCTCCGCGCTGGCGTGGAGCACGCTCTTTCGCAACGAGCGCATCGGCGGGCAGGCGGGGTATTTCGCCTCCAACGGGATGTCGATCCCGGACTGGCTGGCATGGGGCATCGTGCCGGTGATGATCGTGCTGATCGCGCAATTCTATTCGCTGGCCTATACGCTGATCGCGGCCTCGCTCAGTTCCGTCAGCGGCGATCTGGTGGAATCGGCCGAAATGGCGGGGGCGAAGCGCGGCCGCATCCTGTTCGGGATCGTGCTGCCCATCGTCACCCCGGCGCTGATCTCGGGCGGGATGCTGGCCTTTGCCGGCGCGGTGTCGAACTTCGCCGCCCCTGCCCTGCTGGGCGCGCCGGTGCGGATGCAGACCCTGTCGACCCGCATCTATGGCATGGTCCAGACCGGCAATATCGAGCGCGGCTATGTCCTTGCGCTCCTCTTGATGATGGCGGCGGCAGCGCTGTTGTATTTCAGCGACCGCTTCGTGTCGGGGCGCCGCGCCTTCGTCACCGTCACCGGCAAGGGCACGCGCACCAAACGCTTCGCCCTCGGTGTCTGGCGCTGGCCGCTTTTTGTGCTGGCCACCGCCATCGGCTTCGCCACCACGATCATTCCGGTTATCGTGCTCTTCGCCTCCAGCATGGCGCCGCGCCCGGGGGTGCTGTTTTCCAACTGGACGCTGCATTACTGGATCGGCCCCGCGGGCAGCGCCATCGCCGAGGGTCAGGCGGGCATCTTCCGCAACCCGCAACTGATCGATGGGATCCTCACCACCATCCGGCTGGGGCTGACGGTGGCGCTCTGCGCGATGGTGGTGGGGCTTCTGATCGCCTATACCATCGTGCGCTACAAGGCTTCGCCCTATACGCGGATCCTCAGCCAGCTGTCCTTCGTGCCGCTTTTCATCCCGTCCATCGCCATGGCTGCGGCCTATATCGCGATGTATGGCACCTCGCTCGGGCCGATCCCGGCGCTTTACGGCACCTTCACGCTGATCGTGCTGGCGGCAACGGCGAACCTGATGCCCTATGCCGTACAATCGGGGCGCGGGGTGCTGAGCCAGATCTCGTCCGATATCGAGGAAAGCGCGCGGATGACGGGCGCCAGCGCATTGCGCCGGATGTGGGAGATCATCGTGCCGCTGGCCATCCGCGGGATCATGGCAGGCGGAATCCTCGTCTTCATCAAGATCGTGCGCGACCTGTCGCTTGTGGTTTTGCTGTTCAGCGCCTCCACACCGCTGCTGAGCATGATCGCGTTCCAGTATGCGAGCCTCGGCTTCATGCAATTCGCCAATGCCATCACGCTGCTCATTCTGGTGATTTGCCTGCTGGCCTCGTTCCTCGCCTATCTCCTCCAGAACAAGGTGCAGAAATGGAAGAAATGATGACAGCCGAACGGCCGGCAGTCGACACGTCCGAACCGGCGCTGGCCATCCGCAACCTGCACAAGCGCTTCGACGACGTGCCGGCGGTGACGGATGTGAACATCTCCGTGCCCCCCGGCGCCTTTCTGGTCCTGGTGGGCCCCTCGGGCTGCGGAAAATCCACCCTTCTGCGGATGCTCGCCGGGCTGGAGCCGCCCAGCGACGGCGAGATCGCCTTCGGCGGCAAGGTCGTGTCGAACGGCCGCTCGGGGGTGATCCACAACGCCGCGTCGCGCGATGCCGGCATGGTCTTTCAAAGCTATGCGCTCTGGCCGCACAAGACGGTGGAGGGCAATATCGACTGGCCGCTCAAGGTCGCCGGCTGGAAGCGGGAGGATCGCGCCCGCCGCATCGACGAGGTGCTGGCGTTTCTCGACATCTCGGCCCTGCGCCAGCGCTATCCGGCCGAGATCTCGGGCGGCCAGCAGCAGCGAGTGGCCATCGCGCGCACCATCGCGCCGCAGCCCCGGATCCTTCTGCTGGACGAGCCGCTGTCGAATCTCGACGCAAAGCTGCGCGTGGACATGCGCAGCGAGTTGATCCGCATCCATCGCGCGACCAACGCGACCTCGGTCTATGTCACCCATGATCAGGTGGAGGCGATGACCATGGCCACCCATGTGGCGGTGATGCGCGCAGGCCGGGTGGAGCAGTTCGGCGCCCCGGACGAATTGCTTCTGCAGCCGCAGACGACCTTCGTCGCCACCTTTCTCGGAACCCCTGCGGGCAATGTCATCCCGGTCGAACGCGCGGGCGACCAGCTTTGCCACGCCGGAGTGCCGCTCGCGCCCGCGGCACTGGCGGGCGGACGGTCGAGCGCGCAACTGCTGTACCGCGCGCAGGATATCACCATAGGCCGGCGCGAGGGCTGCCCTGTCATGCCGGCGAGCTATACCGAATCCTCGCCCATTGCCGGGCAATCCATGGTCACCTGCATGGTCGGCGATCTGCGGCTGACCGCGATGGCGGACGGCTTTTTCCGTGCTGCCTCGGGCGCGCCGGTCGAGATCAGTTTCCTGCGCACCCCCGACATTGTATTCGACGACGACGGCAACAGGATAGCGCGATGAGACTCATACTTGTGCGGCACGGCGAAACGCTCTGGAACGTCGAACAGCGGCTGCAGGGCCATGCGGATGCACCGCTGTCATCGCGCGGGATCGAACAGGCCAAGGCCTTTGCCCATCTCGCGCGCGAACTGGCGCCCAAGGGCGTGGTGTCCTCCGATCTCGGACGCTGCCGCGAGACCGCGCGGCTGATCGGCTTCGAGGATGTGCCCGCCGATGCGCGGCTGCGCGAGTTGAACATGGGCGACTGGACCGGCCGGACCAAACCCGAACTGCTCGCCGCCCAGCCCGAGCAATACCGGGCATGGCGCGCGGGCCGGTATTACCCCGAGAACGGCGAGACGCTGGAGGATTTCCGCGCCCGCATCGCCGAGGGCCTGCGCGACTGGCTGGACCGCACCGATGGCGACCTGCTGGCGGTGGTGCACAGCGGCGTCGTGCGCGCCGCGCTGTCGGCGTTTCTGGGCCTCGGCCAGGACAAGCTCGTGCCCGTCACCCCCGGCACCGGCACGATCCTGAATTTCGCCGATCCGCATTCCGACGACATCCGGCTCGAAGGCTTCAACCTCGGCCTCTTCGCGCCCCAGTCCGAAGCCACCCTGTCGGACTGAGCACGCAACGACAGGCCGTTGCCGCGCGCCGCCGTCACGCCACACAATGCGGCGTGATGCCGATGGCCAGCACGGGGCATCCCCCGTTGCGCCCCGCGTCCAGACGATAAAGCAGCTTGCCCATCCAGGTCGTCGAGGCCCCGAACTTGCGGTGAACATCCTCGCTGCCTTCGCCACCGTCCTTGTTCAGGACCTTGCCGAGAGACCGGAAGAAGGTCTTGTCCAGCGATGACCCGCGCGTGAGGATCACGCCGACGTCAATCGCCCCGGCCTCGTAGAACGCCGAAAACGCATAGAGATCCCGGTCATAGGTCTGATCCTTGCTGTTCCATTCCAGGTCCAGCGCGACCTTGCCGTTGACGAAATCGATCCGGTGGCCATCAAGGAACCCTTCGCGCGTGTATTCGCGAATGATCCCTTGTCCTTTGGCGCGCAACAATCGCACATGCAGGTCGGCCGAGATCCGCGCCTCGAGCCAGTCTTCCGGAAACAACGTGTCGACATAACGTGCGATCGGGCCCTTGCTGCCCCCGGGTGTGCGTATCTGCGCGCGCGTGATCCGGAACTCGTGCAGCACGCGCAGGATCGTCGCGAACTGGTCAGGAAAGCTGCCCGCGAGGATCCCGGCGGCATTGCGGTAGGAATAGATCTCGAACTTCCGGCGAATGGTTTCGGGGAAATGATGGGCGACGACTTCGGAGGAATCGGCGATCCTGCCGTGCGAGATGTCGCCCGCAGCCTCCTCGCTGCTCATTCGGCGGCCAGCCCGGAGTTGTACTTGTAGGTCTCCCAAGTCGGCTTGTAATCATCCGATGCCTGATTGCCCCAGACCGTCCAGCCCGGCCGGCGGCCGCGGCCGAAGAGTTCCAGATAGGGGCCGGCAGAGCAGGCTTCGATGATGCCGTATTGCTCGTCAGGCTTGCGCGAATGCTCGCGCTTGCGGGTGGCGAAGAGGTTGACCTGCCGCCGCCCCGGCGCGAGCGTGCGCGCGTTGCGCCCGCGCACGCCGAACAGGATCACCTCGGTCACGTTGCGGAAATAGAACCCCACCCCGCGCCCGTCCGACCCGCCATCCTTGCGCACCTTGTGCCAGATGATGTTGCTCTTGTAGCGAAAGCCCCACGCCTCCAGCACCTTCAGCCCCTCGGGCAAGAGCGCGTTGGGCACCCACAGATAGCAATGCGCGGTCTCGTGCAGATGCTCGGCCACCGGCAGCGCGCAGATATCCTCAAGCTCCAGCGTCGGATAGCGCGACAGGCGCTTGTGCTCGGGCGCGACCTTGCCGGTGCGGTTGGTGAACCGCCACGGCGGATCGGCCATGACTGTTCCAAACCTGTCCCCCTTCAGGAACGCGCGCAGATCGTCGCTTGGCGTTGTCATGGCTCTCCCCCGACATGTCGGATTTAGAACATAATGGAAACAAACAGTCAACGATCCGTAAAGGTCTCACACATCCACATCCTCCACGAACCGCGCGTTTTCGCTGATGTACTGGAACCGTAGCTCCGGCTTGCGGCCCATCAGACGCTCCACCAGATCGGCGGTTTCACCGGGCAGATCGTCATCGACGCTCACGCGGATCAGGCGGCGGGTGGCGGGGTTCATGGTGGTGTCTTTCAGATCCTTGGCATCCATCTCGCCCAGCCCCTTGAAGCGGCTCACCTCGATCCGGCCCTTGCCGCCGATCCCGCGCGCCAGCAGGCGCTCCTTTTCGGCATCGTCGAGCGCATAGACCCGTGCCGCCCCCTGCGTCAGACGATAGAGCGGCGGGCAGGCCAGATAGAGGTGCCCCGCGTCGATCATCGGCCGCATCTGGGTGAAGAAGAAGGTCATCAGCAGCGCCGCGATATGGGCGCCGTCCACATCGGCATCGGTCATGATGATGATCCGGTCATAGCGCAGATCATCCAGCCGGAATTTCGTTCCGAGGCCCACGCCCAGCGCCTGACACAGATCACTGATTTCCGTATTCGTGCCGATCTTGGACCCCGCCGCCCCCAGCACGTTGAGGATCTTGCCGCGCAGGGGCAGCAGCGCCTGGGTGGTCCGGTCGCGCGCCATCTTGGCGCTGCCGCCGGCGCTGTCGCCCTCGACGATGAAAAGCTCGGTGCCGTCCCGGGCAGTGGCGGTGCAATCCACCAGCTTGCCGGGCAGGCGCAGCTTTTTCGTGGCCGACTTGCGCGAGGTTTCCTTTTCCGCCCGCCGGCGCAGCCGCTCCTCGGCCCGCAGCACGAGGTAATCGAGGATCGCGCCCGCGGCCTTCGGGTCGGCGGCGAGCCAGTTGTCGAAATGGTCGCGCACCGCGCCCTCGACCATGCGCGCGGCCTCGGTCGTGGCCAGCCTGTCCTTGGTCTGGCCCACGAATTCGGGTTCACGGATGAAGCACGACACCAGCGCGCAGCCGCCCGCGGCCATATCCTCGCGGGTGATCTGCGCGGCCTTGCGGTTGTTCGCCAGTTCGCCATAGGCGCGGATACCCTTCAGCACGGCGGCCCAGAAGCCCGCCTCGTGGGTGCCGCCCTCGGGCGTCGGCACCGTGTTGCAGTAGCTTTGCACGAAGCCGTCGCGCGCGGGCGTCCAGTTGATCGCCCATTCGACCGAGCCCGGCTGGCCGAATTTTTCCTGAAACGCGACCTTGCCGGCGAAGGGGCGCTCGGAATAGGTGACGAGGCCCGCCAGTTGTTCGTTGAGGTAATCGGCCAGCCCGCCGGGAAAGTGAAAGCTCGCCTCCTGCGGGGTCTCGCCGTCGTCCACGCCCGATTTCCAGCGGATCTCGACACCCGAGAACAGGTAGGCCTTGGACCGCGCCATCTTGAACAGGCGCGCGGGCTTCAGCCGCAGGGTGCCGAAGATCTCGGCGTCCGGGTGGAAAGTGACGCTGGTGCCGCGCCGGTTCGGGGCCGGGCCGACCCTGGCCACCGGGCCCTGCGGGATCCCGCGCGAGAACTCCTGCGCATAAAGCGCGCGGGCCCGCGCCACCTCGACCCGCATGTGATCGCTCAGCGCATTGACCACCGAGGCGCCGACCCCGTGCAACCCGCCCGAGGTCTGATAGGCCTTGCCCGAGAACTTGCCGCCTGCGTGCAGGGTGCACAGGATCACCTCCAGCGCGGATTTGTCGGGAAATTTCGGGTGCGGATCGACCGGGATGCCGCGCCCGTTGTCGCGGATGGTGATGGAGTGATCGGCGTGAAGCTCCACCTCGATGCGGCTCGCATGGCCGGCCACGGCCTCGTCCATGGCATTGTCGAGCACCTCGGCCACCAGATGGTGCAGCGCGCGCTCGTCGGTGCCGCCGATATACATGCCCGGGCGCTTGCGCAC
>SKUV01000321.1 GCA_007129775.1 Paracoccaceae bacterium
GAACTTGCCCAGCGGGAAATCCACCGTCACGTCGCGCAGGTTGTTGCCGCTCGCCTTGACCACCGTCAGTTTCTTGCCGTTGCCCTTGCGCCGCACCGGCGGCACGGCGATTTCGCGCGCGCCCGACAGGTATTGCCCGGTCAGGCTGGCGGCGTCGGCCTCGATCTGGGCGGGCGTGCCCTGCGCCACGATCTGCCCGCCATGGACGCCCGCGCCCGGCCCCATGTCGATCACATGGTCGGCCTCGCGGATCGCCTCTTCGTCATGTTCGACCACAAGCACGGTATTGCCCTGGTCACGCAGGTTCTTGAGGGTGATCAGCAGGCGGTCGTTGTCGCGCTGGTGCAGCCCGATGGAGGGCTCGTCGAGCACATAGAGCACGCCCGTCAGCCCGCTGCCGATCTGGCTGGCCAGCCGGATACGCTGGCTTTCGCCGCCCGACAGCGTGCCCGCCCCGCGCGCCAGCGTCAGGTAATCGAGCCCCACATTGACCAGAAAGCCCAGCCGCTCGCGAATCTCCTTCAGGATGGCGCGGGCGATCTCGTTCTTCTGCCTGGTCAGGCTGCCCGGAACGCTTTCGACCCATGCCAGCGCCTCGCGGATCGACATTTCCGAGACATGCCCGATATGCCGCCCGCCGATGTGCACCGCCAGCGCCTCGGCCCGCAGGCGATAACCGCCGCAGGCCCCGCAGGGGCGGTTGTTCTGATAGCGCTCGAATTCCTCGCGGATCCACGCGCTGTCGGTCTCGCGCCAGCGGCGTTCCATGTTGGGCACCACGCCCTCGAAGGCGCGGGTCACCTTGTAGACGCGCCCGCCCTCGTCATAGCGAAACTCCAGCTCCTCCCCGCCCGAGCCGTGCAGAAGCACCTGCCGGACATGGGCCGGCAGGTCGCGCCACGCCGCCTTGGCGTCGAATTCGTAATGCCGCGCAAGGGCTTCGATGGTCTGCAGGAAATAGGGCGACTTGCCCTTGCGCCACGGGGCAATGGCGCCATCGGCCAGTGAAAGCGCCGCGTCGGGCACCATCAGCCGTTCGTCGAAAAACACCTCGTGGCCCAGCCCGTCGCATTCCGGGCAGGCACCGAAGGGGGCGTTGAAGGAAAAGAGCCGCGGCTCGATCTCGGGTATGGTGAAGCCCGACACCGGGCAGGCGAAATTCTCGGAAAACGTCACACGCTCGGGCTCCGGCGCGGTGCCGTCCTCGCCCGCCTGCGGGGCGGTTTCCAGAATGGCGATGCCCTGGGCGAGGTCGAGCGCGGTGCGGAAACTGTCGGCCAGCCGCGTCTCGATCCCCTCGCGCACCACGATCCGGTCCACCACCACGTCGATGTCGTGGCGGAATTTCTTGTCGAGGCTGGGCGGGCTGTCGAGGTCATGGAAAGCGCCATCGACCTTGACGCGCTGGAAGCCCTGCTTGCGCAGTTCCAGAAATTCCTTGCGGTATTCGCCCTTGCGGTCGCGCACGATGGGGGCGAGCAGATAGGCGCGGGTGCCCTCGGGCATGGTCAGCGCCCTGTCCACCATGTCCTGCACCTGCTGCGCCTCGATCGGCAGGCCCGTGGCCGGCGAATAGGGCGTGCCCGCGCGGGCGAAGAGCAACCGCAGATAGTCGTGGATCTCCGTCACCGTGCCGACGGTAGAGCGGGGATTCTTGCTGGTGGTCTTCTGTTCGATGCTGATCGCCGGCGAAAGGCCCGAAATATGCTCCACATCCGGTTTCTGCATCATGTCGAGGAATTGCCGGGCATAGGCCGAGAGCGATTCGACATAGCGGCGCTGGCCCTCGGCATAGATCGTATCGAAGGCGAGCGAGGATTTGCCCGAGCCCGACAGCCCGGTGATCACCACCAGCCGGTCGCGGGGAATGTCGATATCGATGCCCTGCAGGTTATGCTCGCGCGCGCCGCGGACCTCGATCTGTTTCTGCTCGGCCATGCTGAACCCCGCCTGCGGCTATGGTCTGTGCGCCCGCGCGCCTCGCGTGCGACACATGGCCAGACATAGGCGATCGGTACCGAGTCTCCAACCGAAAAAGCGGAACATTGGGCGAACACACCCCGCGCGGCCGGGAAAGCGCGCGACCCGCCGTCAGAACAGGAAATACCGCTGCGCCAGCGGCAATTCCTGCGCCGGCTCGCAGGTGAGCAATTCGCCATCCGCGCGGACTTCGTAGGTCTCGGGGTTGACTTCCACCTGCGGCATCGCGTCGTTGAGCACCATGTCCGGCTTGCCGATCCCGCGGGTGCCGGCCACGGCCAGCACCTCCTTGGCCAGCCCGTAGCCCTGCGCCACCCCCGCCTCTAACGCCGCGGCCGAAGCAAAGACCACCGCCGAGCGTTCGACCGAGCGGCCGAAAGCCCCGAACATGGGCCGCGAATGGACCGGCTGCGGCGTGGGGATCGAGGCGTTGGGGTCGCCCATCTGGGCGCAGGCGATGGTGCCGCCGATCAGCACCATATCGGGTTTCGCCCCGAAAAAGGCCGGCGACCAGAGGCACAGATCCGCGCGCTTGCCTTCCTCGATACTGCCCACATGGGCGGCGATCCCGTGGGCGATGGCAGGGTTGATCGTGTATTTCGCGATATAGCGGCGCACCCGCAGATTGTCGTTGTCGCCCTGCTCTTGCGCCAGGCGGCCGCGCTGCTGCTTCATCTTGTGGGCGGTCTGCCATGTGCGGATGATGACCTCGCCCACGCGCCCCATGGCCTGACTGTCCGAAGACAGGATCGACATGGCGCCCATGTCGTGCAGGATATCCTCGGCCGCAATGGTCTCGCGCCGGATGCGGGATTCGGCAAAGGCCACATCCTCGGGGATGGATTTGTCGAGGTGGTGGCAGACCATGAGCATGTCCAGATGCTCTTCGATCGTGTTGACCGTATAGGGCATGGTCGGGTTGGTGGAGGACGGGATCACATTGGGCACCGAGACCACGCGCAGGATATCGGGCGCATGTCCGCCGCCGGCGCCTTCGGTGTGAAAGGCGTGGATCGTGCGATCCCCGATGGCGCGCAGCGTGTTTTCGACAAAGCCGCTTTCGTTCAGCGTGTCGGTGTGGATCATGACCTGAACGTCCATCGCATCGGCCACGCTCAGGCAGCAGTCGATGGCGCCGGGGGTGGTGCCCCAATCCTCGTGCAGCTTCAGCGCGCAGGCCCCGGCGCGCACCTGCTCTTCCAGCCCGGCGGGCAGGCTCGCATTGCCCTTGCCGGCAAAGGCGAGGTTCATGGGAAAGGCATCGGCGGCCTGCATCATCCGCGCGATATGCCACGGCCCCGGCGTGCAGGTGGTGGCAAGCGTGCCATGGGCCGGGCCGGTGCCACCGCCCAGCATCGTGGTCAGGCCCGAATGCAGCGCATCGTCGATCTGTTGCGGGCAGATGAAATGGATATGCACGTCGAGCCCGCCGGCGGTGAGGATGCGCCCCTCGGCGGCGATCACCTCGGTGCCCGGGCCGATGACGATGGTCACGCCCGGCTGGGTGTCGGGGTTGCCGGCCTTGCCGATCTTGTGGATGCGCCCGTCGCGCAGGCCCACATCGGCCTTGTAGATGCCGCTGTGATCGACGATCAGCGCATTGGTGATGACGGTATCAACCGCGCCCTCGGCCCGGGTTGCCTGTGACTGGCCCATCCCGTCGCGAATGACCTTGCCGCCGCCGAACTTGACCTCTTCGCCATGGATGGTCAGGTCGCGCTCCACCTCGATGATCAGGTCGGTATCGGCGAGGCGCAGCCGGTCGCCGGTGGTGGGGCCATACATATCGGCATAGGCGGCGCGAGAGATGCGGGCGGGCATGGCGTGGTCCTTGTTGGTCCGGGGCGTGGGATGGTGGTGGTGCGGCCGAGGCCGACGGGTCGGCCGGATCAGTCTGGCGGATCAGTCTGGCGGATCAGTCTGGCGGATCAGTCCGCCGGGGCGCGCTCTTGCGCCCGGCGGCGCCCGGCGGCGGTGGCGGGCACAGGTCCGGGCCATCGCGCTGCGGATGGATTGGCCCGCGCCCGCGTGCCGGAGCCCTTGCGGGCGCGCTTCGCCGTCGTCTTCGCGGCTTGCACGCTCCACTTGGCACCCTGCCCGGGCCCTGCGGCCTCCGGCCCGGCGCCCTGCGGAGCGACCGGCGGCAGCGCCGCGGCGCGCCACAGCGCCAGCCCGGCATCGCGCTGGGCATCGGCCAGACGGCACCAGAGCAGGATCGTGTCGCGCCATATCGCCACGGGTGTCGGATCACGGAACATGTCTTGCGCCCTCCCTGTCGCGGCAGGCGGGGTCAGAGCCCGCCCATCACCGCCTTGTTGAACCCGAAGACCCGACGCGCGCCCGAGAGCGGAACCAGTGCCACCTCGCGGGTCTGGCCCGGCTCGAACCGCACCGCGGTTCCGGCGGCGATGTCGAGCCGCATGCCGCGCGCCGCCGCGCGGTCGAAGCTGAGCCCCGAATTGGCCTCGGCGAAATGATAATGGCTGCCCACCTGCACCGGGCGGTCGCCGGTATTGGCGACCTGCAGCAGAGTGACCGGCGCGCCGGCGTTCAGTTCGATGTCGCCCTCGGCTGGAAACACCTCTCCCGGGATCATCGCGGCCTCCCTCAGATCACGGCGAGCGCGGCGCCACCCAGCACCACCGCCCCGCCCATCGCCCGCATCGCCAGCGGGCCGAGACGCGCCAGCGCCACGCCCAGACCATGCAGCGCCGCCGTCGCGATCAGAAAGCCCGCGGCATAGTCCATCCCGCCCGGCCCCTCGACCCCGTGCGCCCAGCCATGGGCCGCACCGAAAACCGCCACCAGCGCCACCGAAAGCCCCAGCGGCGCGCGCCACAAAAGCGCCACCGCCGCGCCGAGGATGATGACGGAGGCGAGGATCACATGCTCCACCGCATTGATCTCGGTCCCGCCCACGCCGCCCAGCCCGGCCGCAGCCATCGCGCCCAGAAAGACCGCCGGCAACACCCAGAGCGCGCGCCCCCCGGCAAGCCCGGCCCAGAGCCCCACCGCGACAATCGCCAGCAGGTGATCGACCCCCAGCAGCGGATGCGCCAGCCCGTCGCCGAAACCGTTGCCGGCGTGGTCATGATGCGGATGCGCGGCAAGGGCGCCGGGCAGAAGCAGGAAGAAAGCGGTTGCGGAAAGGTTGCGCATGATCGGTTCCCTAGCGGATCGGATGGTGAACAGTGACAAGTTTGGTGCCGTCTGGAAATGTCGCCTCGACCTGCACCTCGTGGATCATCTCGGGGATGCCTTCCATGCATTGCCCGGCGCTGACCACCGTGGCGCCGGCCGCCATCAGATCGGCCACGCTGCGCCCGGCGCGGGCGCCCTCGACGACGAAATCGGTAATGAGCGCAATGGCTTCGGGATGGTTCAGCTTGACCCCGCGGTCCAGCCGCGCGCGCGCCACCATGGCCGCGACGCTGACCAGAAGCTTGTCCTTTTCCCGTGGCGTCAGATTCATCGTTCCCCCCGTTCAGATCTGCCACACCCGCGGCAGCGCACGGCCGCCGCGCATCACCGCCAAGGCCGCCGCCACCGCCCGCTTGAGCGGCAGCGCATCGGGCGCGAGCATCCGCACGAGGCAGCGCCCGTCCCAGCCCGAGGCCGCGGCCTCTACCCCTTGCGGCACACCGGCAAGCGCTGCGCGCACCGCCGGTGTCGCATCCTCGGCCCCCGGCGCGACCAGCACCAGACTGGCAGCGGCCCGGGCACCGTTCCACAGCGCCGGGTGACGCCCCGCCTGCCCGCCGTCGAGCGCCCCATCGTCCAGATGCAGCGCATCAATGACGCAGGCGCGCCCGTCGCGCAGCACCTCGCGCCGGTCGCGCAGATGCACACGGGCAAGGGTCTCGCCCATGGCCGCGCGGCCCAGCACCACCATCTCGGCCAGCACCAGCGCGGCATCGCCTTCCATGCTCACCCGGGTCCTGCGCGCAAGGGCGGAGCCCTGAAACAGGATCGTTTCCTGCGGGAGCCAGTCGAGCGCGGCGCCCGGGCCGAGGGTGAGCGTCACCTCCATCCGGGCGCGTCCGCCGGCGCTGGCATAGGCGCGCTCGGCGGTCTGGGTCGCGCCCACCACCGCCGCGCCGGGCCCGAGATCGAGGCCAAAGCGCAGCCTGTCCCCGCCGGTCAGCCCGCCGGAGGTGTTCAGAAACACCACCTCGGGCCGGTCGCCATGGCTGCGCGGCACGAAGGCGCGCGCCGAACCCGCCTGCGCCAGACCCGACAGGCGCGCGCGCCCGCCGCTGCCGCCGGTGCCCAGAAAGGCAGCAGAGGCCGCGCCGCGCGCGCGCTGCAAAGTGCTGGCAAAAGGCGCATCGACATCGAGCATGGCGCGACGATAAAGCGCCCGCGCGCCGGGCCGCCAGCACCGGCCGCCGCGCCCCGGGCCGTGCCCCGGGCGCAGATGGCATACGCCCAGTTATCAGGCGTGATGCTGAATAATGTGGCACCAGAGGAATCCCGCATCGCCGGGGCCGCGGATCGGCGATGCAATCGCCCCGTTCGCAAGCCGCGGCTTTGCCCGGGGCAGCCGGGCCGTGCTAGGATGAGTCGCAGCCGCTCGCCGGCCCGTGCCGCAGATTGCCGGCGTCACGGGCACAAGGGGCTGCAAGCTCTGCCGCGGAGGATTTCATCATGACGCGTATTCGCATCACCAATTGCCACGTTCACACATTTACTGCGCGCCATGTGCCGGCCTTCTTTCCGCATCCGGCGCTGTGGCTGTTCCGGCAGATACCGGGCCTTGTGCGCGGGCTGGCCTTTCTGGCCCGGCTGATCGGTCAGTATCCGGCGGCCGAGACGCTCGACCGGCTCTATCAGTTCACCGCCGAAAGCGGCCTGCGCCGCCAGTCGGAGGTTCTGCGGCGGCTGACGTTCCAATACCCCGGAGACACCCGTTTCGTGGTGCTGCCGATGGAGTTGCGCCCCGCGGGCGCCGGCCGGGTCGAGGCCGATCTGCGCGCCCAGCATGACGAACTGGCCGAACTGGCCGCGTCCGGGGATTATGCCGGGCGCGTCCTGCCCTTCGCCACGATCTTTCCCGACCACGAGGGCGCGGCCGAAGAGGTCCGTCGCTGCGTGGAGGATCTGGGCTTTCACGGCCTGAAGCTCTATCCGCCGCTGGGCTTTGCGCCCGATCATCCGGTGCTGATGAACGAGGTCTATCCGATGCTGGCCGAACGCGGACTGCCGGTGATGTCCCATTGCTCGCGCGGGGGGGTGACGGGGCGCGGCGTGGTCCGGGCCCGGGTCGAGCGCTGGACGGAACCGGCGGCCTTCAAGCCGGTGCTGCGGGCATTCCCGGATCTGAAGGTCTGCCTTGCCCATTTCGGCGGGATCGACGACTGGCGCGCCTATGTTCAGGACGGGCTGGACCCGGATGACGAGGCGGCGCGCGCGCGCAACTGGCAGGTGGCGATTCGCGACATGATCACCTCGGGGGAGTTTCCGAACCTGTGGACGGATATCTCCTATACGCTGTTTCACTTCGACGATTACCTGCCGTTTCTGCGCATCTTCCTGCAGGACGACCGGATCGCGGACCGGGTGCTGTTCGGATCGGATTACTACATGACCCGGCGCGAGGCGCTGTCGGAGCGTGCGGTCTGCTTTCGGCTGCGCGACGCGCTGGGCGAGGAGTTGTTCGCCCGGATCGCCGAGAAGAACCCCGAAATCTGGCTGGGTGAGCGCAAGGGCTGAGCCCGGCGCCCGCAGTCCCCCCCCCGCGCCCTC
>SKUV01000195.1 GCA_007129775.1 Paracoccaceae bacterium
AGGCCCGCGCGCAGCGCCTCGGCCGCGTCCATCCGCTCGCCCGTCAGGATCATGTCGAGCGCGCGGCCCGTGCCCACCAGCCGCGCCAGCCGCTGGGTGCCGCCCCCGCCGGGGATCAGGCCCAGCGCGGTTTCCGGCAGCCCGAAGCTGGCGTCAGCGGCGGCGATGCGGATATCGGCGGCCAGCGCCAGTTCCAGCCCGCCGCCGAGGCAATAGCCGTGCAGCGCCGCGATCACCGGCTTTTCGGCATCCGCCACCGCGCTGATCCAGCGCATGGCGGCAAGGCGGGCATGGGCCTCCATCGCCGTTTCCGGCGCGCGTTTTTCGCGAATGTCGGCGCCCACGCAGAAGGCCCGATCGCCATTGCCGGCCAGCACGATGGCGCGCACCGCCGGGTCGGCCTCCATCGCCGCCACGGCCTGCGGCAGCCCCTCGCGCAGGGCGTCGTTGACGGCGTTCATCGCCTCGGGCCGGTTCAGGATGATCCAGCCCACGCCCTCGCGGGTCTCGGTTTCAAGGATGCTCATGCCCGTGCCTTTTTCCTGCGCTCGCTGTCCAGTGCAACGCCGGCGCGCAGCCGGTCCCATGTGGCGGGGCCGCGACCGCGGTCGCGCAGGTCCTTTTTCTTGACCTTTTCCGACGGAGTGCGCGGCAGGTCGTCCACAGCCTCAAAGAACCGGGGCACCATGAAATAGGGCATCCGCGCATCGCACCATGCGACCAGTTCGGCCCAGTCCGGCGCGCCGGCGGCAGGCACCACAAAGGCCATCACCTCGTTCTCGCCGCCGTCCTCGTCGGCGGGAACGCCGATGACGGCGCATTCGGCCACGGCGGGATGGGCGCGCACCACCGCCTCCACCTCGAAGCTGGAAATATTCTCGCCCCGGCGGCGCAGGGCGTCCTTCACCCGATCGACGAAGTAATACCAGCCTTCGGCGTCGCGGCGCATGGCATCGCCGGTGTGAAACCACAGATAGCGCCAAGCCTCGACCGTCTTGTCAGGCATGCCGAAATAGCCATCGGACATGATGCCGGGCGCCTTGTTGCGCACCCATAGCTCGCCCGGCTGCCCCTCGGGCACATCCTCGCCGGTTTCCGGGTCCACGAGCCTAGCCTCGAACCATTGATCGACGAGGCAGCCCGAGGCACCGGCGGGGCGCGCGGCGCCCGGGGGCGTCATGAAGACGTTGGAAATCTCGGTCTGCCCGAAGCCGTCGACAAAGGCGATATCGCCGAAGCGCCCGGTGAAGACCGGCGCAAGGTCGGAGGGCAGCGGCGCGGCATATATGCAGCGCAGCCGGTGGTCCCGGTCATCCGCGCGCTCGGGCTGGGCGCAGATGAAGGCCATGGTCGCGCCCAGCAGGTTCGTCACCGTCGCCCCCGACCGCCGCGCCCGCCCGATGAAATCGGAGGCCGAGAACCGCGGGTAGAGCACGCATTCCGCCCCCGCGATCAGCGTGGGATAGACCGTCAGGAACTGCGCATTGCCGTGGATCAGCGGAAAGCCCGTCATATAGACGTCATCGGCCGTCAGTTGCGTCAGTTGCACATCTTCCTCGGCGAAGAAGTGAAACTGCGAATGGGGCATGGCCACGGCCTTCGACGGCCCCGTGGTGCCCGAGGTGAAGAGGATCGCGGCCAGATCCTGCGGCGCCACCTTCGTGGCCGGGTCGGTGGCGTCGTCCGAGACCAGATCACCCCAGCGCAGCACCTCCATCCGGGCAAGCGCGGGCGCCGGGCCGTCGCCCACCAGAACGACGGTCGAGAGCCCCGGCAGATCGCTTTCGATCTCGGGCAGGCGCGCGGCAAGCCCGGGCGTGGTGATCACCATGCGCACATCCGCGAGCCGCAGCGGATGGGTCAGGAACGCGCCCTTGTAGGCATCCGAGACCGCCACCTCCACCGCGCCGAGGGTCTGAAGCCCAAACCATGCAAAGATGAACTCCGGGCAATTGGGCAGAAAGAGCGCCACCCGGTCGCCCTTGCCCACGCCTTGTGCGGCCAGCCCGTTGGCCAGCCGAAAGGCCATCTGGGCGGTCTCGGCAAAGCTCCAGCCTGGCCCGTCATCGCCCCAGCGCAGCCATGTCTTGCCCCCGCGCGTGGCCGCCTGATGGCGCAGCACATGGGGCAGCGTCCAGTGCGCGCGCGGAAATGTGGGCGTGAAATGCGGGAAGGTCAGCATCAGGCTTGCCTGCGGAAATGGGTGATCAGGGCTTTTGCGGTCTCAGCCGGGGCCTGTTCGGGGAACCAGTGGCCGCCCGGCGCGGTGGCGGTAGACAGTCGGGTGCAGCGCGCCTCCCACAGGGCGCGGATATCGAACAGCGTCTGCATGATGCCCTCCGCCCCCCAGAGCGCGAGCACCGGCATTTCCAGCTTGCGGTGCAAATCCGCCGCGTCATGCTCCAGATCGATCGAGGCGCCGGCGCGGTAATCCGAACACCACGCCGAAATCGCCTCGGGCGGGCGCCAGCAGCGGCGGTAATCGGCCAGAAGCTCCGGGTCGAAATCCTGCAACCCGATGCCGCCGACCGAGGCGAGGCAGGATTCGTAAAAGAAATCCGGGTCCGCCCCGATCATCCGTTCGGGCAGGGGCGCCTTGGCCGGCAGAAAATACCATTGCCAATAGGTCTGGGCGAGCCGCTTGGTCACCCGGTCATACATGTCATAGGTGGGCACGATATCCAGAACCGCCAGATGGCTGACCCGGTCGGACCAGTCGAGCGCGAGCCGATGCGCCGTGCGCGCGCCCCGGTCATGGCCGGCCACGGCGAATCGCTCATGCCCCAGCGCAGCCATCAGCCTTGCCTGATCGGCGGCCATCGCGCGGAAGGAATAGGTCGCGTGATCGGGCGCGCAGGCGGGTTTGTCGCTGTCGCCATAACCACGCAGATCGGCGCAGACCACCGTGAACCCCGCATCGACCAGACGCGGCGCCACATGGGCCCATTCCGCGAGGTTCTGGGGATAGCCATGCAGCAACAGCACCGCCGGCCCCTGCCCGCCGTGAACACAATTGATCGTCACCTCGCCGGTGTCGATGCGCCTGCGCGTGAAGCCTTCGAACACGTCTCCTCCCGTCCTTTCCTGCTTGCGCACTTGCCCGGCAACCCGGCGCGCCTTTGCCCTTGACATGACCATTCTAACAACAGAATATCTTTCTTGACAACGGGCAAACCGCGCCCGGGCGAAATACGCAGGCCTAACGCTTTCGGGGGAGGGAGCGTCGGATGATCACACGCATCGGGGTTGCCCCGCGGCGGCCGGGCATGACCACGGCAGATTTTCAGGCCCATTGGGCCGGCCCCCACGCTGCGGCGGTGGCGCCACTGCCGGGGCTCGCGCGCTACTGGCAGAACCATGCGCTGCCGGAGGGCGAGGAGACGCTCTTGCCCTGGCCGGGCTTCGACGCCTGTTCGGAACTGGATTTTCCCGATGCCGCGATCATGGAGGCAGCCTTTGCCGGCCCGGGCTATTTCGACCGCGTGCAGCCTGATGAGGCGCGCTTTGTGGACAAGGCCGCCGGCGGGCTGATGCTGAGCCGGCGCGAGGTGATCCGCGGCAGCCCTGATCCCGGCGCCGGTGTGCGCCTGTGGCGGTTCCTGCGCGCCGCACCCGGGCGCGGGGCCGCTGAACTGACCGCAGCGCTGGCCGCCGCGCCCGCGCTTGACGCCGCGCAGGCGCAGGAGCTTTTCATCGCGCTGCCCGAGGCCGAGACTGGGCGCGCGCCCATCTTCGATGCCGCCGAAACCTTCTGGTTCGACGCGCCCGCCGCGGCGCTGGCGGCGCTCGGCAGCAGTGCGATGCGGCAGCGCCTGTCGGCCCTGGCCGGGCTCGTGCGCGGCACCGAACACCTGCTGGCCCGGGTCATTCCCGTGCCGCCGCAGGCATCCTGAACAGCACCAGACCCAAGGGAGGATACCATGCTGGACAGACTGACGAAGACCGGACTCGCCCTCGCGGCGGGCACCATGCTCGCCCTGCCCGCCACGGCGCAGGAGCACAACTGGCGCGTGCAGGGCTTTCTGCCCGACGCCTTCGACATCAACGACCGGTTTCGTGACTTCGCCGCCGACCTGAACGAGAAATCGGGCGGCGCGATCGATATCGACTTCGTGCCCGTGGGTGCCGTCGTCGCCCCCACCGCCACGCTGGAGGCGATGCAGATGGGCGTGCTGACCGGCCATTTCACCGGCGCATCCTACTTCGCCGCCGCCGATGCCGCCTTTGCCGTGGTCGGCGACACAATGGGCGCCTATGCCTCGTCGCACGATCAGGCGCGCTGGTTCACCGAAGGCGGCGGACTGGAGATGATGCGCGAGCTTTACGCCGCCCATGGCGCGCATCTGATCGGCGTCTTCGTCTCGCCCGCAGAGGTGATCCCCTCGACCATCCCGCTCAACAGCATCGACGATTTCAACGGCCTGCGCATCCGCTCGGTGGAAGGCACGGTATCGGACCTTTTCACCAAGTTGAATGCCGCGCCGGTGATCCTGCCGGGCACCGAGGTCTTCAACGCGCTGCAGACCGGGGTTGTGGACGCAGTGGACTGGGCCTGGGTCGCGCTGAACGAACAGACCGGGCTTTACGACATCGCCCCCTATTCCATCGAGGCCGGCCATTCCATGGGCGTGATGGAATTCTCGGTCAGCCAGTCGGCATGGAGCCGCCTCTCGCCCGAGCAGCAGGAACAGGTGGAGGCCGAATGGGCCGCCTTTTCCGACACGCTCTTCAACGAGTTTCAGGATGGCGAGGACGCCGCGCGCGAGCGCATCATCGAGGCCGGCACCAACGTGATCGTCTGGGATGACGAAGAGCGCGCGCGCCTGCGCGAGGTCACCAATCGGGTCTGGGACGAGGTCGCCACCCGCAGCCCGATGGCCGGCCGGATGGTCGAAAGCCACCGCGCCTTCATGGCCGAGCTTTACGGCGACTGAGGCCGCACCGCACCGCGCCCTGCCCGGCCCCGCCGATGCGCGGGGCCGGGCCTTGTCAACCGCACCGCCGTGCGGTTGTTCTGACCCAAACCCTCCGATCCGCGAAAGGCCGCCATGACGATCATCGACAAGCTGAGCGAGGGGATCGCCCGTCTGCTGCTCTGGGTTCTGTTTGCGGTGGCGCTGCTGTCATGGATGGAGGTGGCGCTGCGCTACGGCTTTCGGGCGCCCACGGTCTGGGCGCCCGAGATCATCCGCGCGTTTTCGGCGGTGATCTTTCTCTTTGCGGGCTCGCTGGCCACGTCGCGCAACCTGCATATCCGAATCACGATCCTGCATGACAGGTTTCCCGCGGCGGGGCAGCGGGCAGTGGCCGCGCTCAGCCTGGTCGCGGCGGTGATCTTCGTGGGCGGGCTTCTCTACGGTGGCTGGAACCAGTTCGTGAATTCCGTCTGGCGCTTCAGCGGCGACCGCTGGACCCCCGAGATGACGGGCCGGGCGTGGAACGTCCCGCTGCCGCCGGTTACCCGCGGGCTCCTGGTGCTGGCCTGTATACTGCTGCTGGCGCAGGTGATCGTGACCTATGGCAAGCAGGTGCTGGGCCTGCCGCCGCGCCCGCCCGCGCCGGGGCGCGAAGAGGCCGCCCCCACCCGGGAGCGTAGCGCATGAGCATCGCGGTCCTGTCCGCCCTGATCGTCGGGGGGCTTTTCGCCCTGCTTCTGGTGGGCGTGCCCTTCGCCTTTGCCGCCGGCGCCATTGCGGTGGTGGCCGCATGGACGCAATTCGGCCCGCAGGCAATGTTCCTGATATCGTCGCGCACCTTCGAGCTGGTGACCGATTTCACCCTCGTGGCGATTCCGATGTATGTGCTCATGGCCTCGCTGATCGAGCGGTCGGGCATCGCGCAGGATCTCTATTCCTCGCTCTACCGGGTCTTCGGGCGGTTTCGCGGCGGCGTGCTGCTGGCCACGCTCGCAATCGCCTTCATCCTCGGCGCCACCACCGGCATCGTTGGCGGCGAGGTGGTGCTGCTGGGCCTCGTGGCGCTGCCGCAGATGATGCGGCTGGGCTATTCCAACAAGCTGACGCTGGGCACGATCACCGCCGGCGGCTCGCTCGGAACGATGGTGCCGCCCTCGATCGTGCTGATTCTCTACGGTATCACCGCCGGGGTCTCGATTTCGGAACTGTTCATGGCCACGGCCACGCCGGCGCTGCTGCTGGTCACGCTTTATGCGGGCTATGTGCTGATCCGGGTGCATCGCGACCCCTCGCTGGCGCCGGCGCTGACCGAGGAACAGATCGGCCCGCGCAAGAAGCCGATGGAGACGCTGCGCAACGTGGGCTTTCCGGTCTTCATCGTCTTCGCGGTGCTGGGCTCGATCTATGCCGGGCTGGCCTCGATCACCGAAAGCGCGGCCTTCGGGGTGCTGGGCGTGATGGTGGCCGTGGCGCTGCGGGGCGAATTGTCGGGCAGAATGCTGGCCGGGGCGCTGCTGCAGACGCTGGTGACCTGCGGCGTGGTGCTCTGGCTCGTCTTCGGCACGAATGCCCTGATCGGGGTCTATAACGCGATGGGCGGCATCCGCTTCATGCAGGGGCTGATCACCGGCATCGCGAGCGATCCGATGATGCTGCTGGCGATCACGATCCTGACCTTCCTGATCCTGGGCTTCTTCGTGGACTGGGTCGGCATCCTGTTTCTGACCACGCCCATCTTTCTGCCGCTGATCCGGCAGGCGGGGTTCGATCCGGTCTGGTTCGGCGTGATCTTCAACATGACGGTGCAGGTGGCCTATCTGACACCACCTTTCGCGCCATCGGCCTTCTATCTCAAGAGCGTGGCGCCATCATCGGTGAGCCTGTCGGACATCTACCGCTCGTCGCTGCCCTTCGTGGGGCTGCAGGTGGTGGCGCTGGGGCTGGTGATCGCCTTTCCCCAGATCGCGCTGTGGCTGCCGCAACTGCTGCGATAGGGCGTCAAAATCAGGCGAGGGTTGCGCAGGTCATGTGCCGCTTGCGCCCGAAACCGGGCGCGCGCGTGACGGCAAAGCCCGCCTGCGCCAGCGCGCGGCGCACGGCCCCGGCGGCGGTGTAGCTCGCCGCCGTGCCGCCGGGGGCGGTATGGCCGGCCACCGCATGCAGAAGCGCGGGCTCCCACAATTCCGGGTTGCGCGCGGGCGCGAAGCCGTCGAGGAACCACGCATCGGCCCGCCCGCCCCATGCGGGCAGCGTTTCGCGCGCATCGCCCGCGATCACCTCGGCCTCCAGCCCGCCGATCGAAAAGCGCCGCGCCCCCTGCCCCCAAGCCGCCAGAAACGGCCCGGCCACCGCCTCGGCCTCCGGAAAGGCCGCAAGCGCGCGGGCGATGTCGGGCGCGGCCATGGGGAAGGCCTCGAAACTGGTGAAACGCAGCGGCCCCGCCACCCCCGCCGCACGCCATGCAATCAGCGCGGCCAGCATATTCAGCCCGGTGCCGAAGCCCAGTTCGGCGATGTGAAACCCCGGCCGGAACCGCGCAGGCAGGCCGTTGCCGGCCAGAAACACATGCCGCGCCTCGGCCAGCCCGTCGGCAAGCGAGAAATACGGGTCGTCGAAGCGGCGCGACACCGGCACCCCGCCCGCAAGCCAGTCAAGATCGGCCGTCTGGTCCATGGCGCGGCCTTGCCCTAGGGTGCGGCTGCCAGTCAAGGGGCAGGCAGTCAAGGGGCAGGCAGTCAAGGGGCAGGCAGTCAAGGGGC
>SKUV01000206.1 GCA_007129775.1 Paracoccaceae bacterium
ATTTCGCCGCCGTGGTCGATCTGATCCGCGAGCGCCGCGACGTGACGCTCCTGATCGATGTGGAAACCCATCTGCGCCTCGCGCGCTACAGCCCCGGCCGGATCGAGTTTCAGCCCGGCCCCGCCGCGCCCCCTGACCTCGCCCAGCGCCTTGGCCAGCGGCTGCAGGGCTGGACCGGCCTGCGCTGGGCGGTCAGCGTCGTGGATCGAGGCGGCGCGCCGACGATTGCCGAGGTCCGCGCCGCAGCCGAGGACAGCGCGCGCGCGCAGGCCCGAAAAAATCCGCTGGTGGCCGCGGTGATGGCGGCCTTCCCGGACGCCGCGATCACCGATATCCGCAACCTCGCCGCGCTGGAGGCAGAGGCCGCCGCCGAGGCACTGCCCGAGGTGGACGAGGAATGGGACCCGTTCGAAGACAGTTGAACAAGGAAAGGAAAAGCACATGCTGAAAGGATTGGGCGGCCTCGGTGGCCTGGGCGACATGGGCAAGATGATGCAGGCTGCGCAGGAGATGCAGCAGCGCATGATGCAGATGCAGGAAGACCTGAAATCCATCACCGTCACCGGCGAATCCGGGGCCGGGATGGTGAAGGCCACCGCCACCGCCAAGGGCGAGTTGACCGGGCTCGACATCGATCCGACGATCTTCAACGCCGACGACAAGGAAGTGGTGGAGGATCTGATCCTCGCCGCGATCAAGGATGCGCAGGCCCGCGCGACCGAGCGCAGTCAGGAAGAGATGCGCAAGATCACCGACGCCATGGGCCTGCCGGCTGACATGAAACTTCCGTTCTGAGGGTCGGCAGCAGCGGCAGAGGCCTGCGGCCATGGCACGCAACCCTACCGGGATCGAGGCGCTGATCGAGATGATGGCGCGGCTGCCGGGGCTCGGCCCCCGGTCGGCCCGCCGTGCCGTGCTGCATCTCGTGCGCAAGCGTGGCGCGATGATGCTTCCGCTGGCGCAGGCGATGGAGGATGTGGCGCGCAATGCCCGCGAATGCCTGCGCTGCGGCAATATCTCGGCCCATGACATCTGCCCGATCTGCACCGATCCGGCCCGCGCGAGCGGTGAGATCTGCGTGGTGGAGGATGTGGCCGATCTCTGGGCGCTGGAGCGGGGCGGCGCCTATCGCGGCCGCTATCACGTTCTGGGCGGCACGCTGTCGGCGCTCGATGCGATCGGGCCGGAAGACCTGCGCATCCCGCAACTGGTAAGCCGTCTGGCGGAGGGAGAGGTTCGCGAGGTGATCCTTGCGCTCAACGCCACCGTGGAGGGGCAGACCACGGCCCATTACATCGCCGAGGCGGTGCAGGACAGCGGCGCTCAGATCACCACGCTCGCGCGCGGGGTGCCCGTCGGGGGCGAGCTTGATTACCTCGACGACGGCACGATCATGGCCGCGCTGCGGGCACGCAAGGCGTTCTGAGCGGGGCGGCCCGTCCTGGCTAGTGCCACGGTCTGACTGGCGCCACGGCCTGACTGGCGCCACGGCCTGACTGGCGTGCCTTGCCGCCCGCGCGGCGAGCGGGCATGAAGGGGCATGGCAAAAGCGGCCGCCCAGTTCACCTGCACCGCCTGCGGCGCCGTCCATACCAAATGGGCGGGGCGCTGCGATGCCTGCGGGGCATGGAACAGCATCGTCGAAGAGGCGCCGCTGGCCTCGGGCCCCGGCCCGCGCGCCCTGCGCGCCAAGGGGCGCACCGTGGCGCTCAGCACGCTGGACACCGCCGAGCCGCCGCCGCCCCGCACCCTGTCGGGCCTGTCGGAACTGGACCGCGTGCTGGGGGGCGGGCTGGTGCCGGCCTCGGCCATCCTCGTGGGCGGAGACCCGGGCATCGGCAAATCTACGCTCCTGCTGCAGGCCGCCGCCGCCTTCGCCCGTGCCGGTCTGTCCTGCCTTTATATCTCGGGCGAGGAGGCGAGCGCGCAGGTCCGGATGCGGGCGCAGCGGCTGGGGCTGGGGCAGGCGCCGGTGCAACTGGGCGCGGAAACCGCCCTGCGCGACATCCTGACCACGCTCGATGCCGAACGGCCCGATCTGGTGGTGATCGATTCGATCCAGACCATGTGGCTCGACACGGTGGAGAGCGCACCGGGCTCTGTCGCGCAGGTGCGCGCTGCGGCCCATGAACTGGTCAGCTTTGCCAAGAAGCGCGGCGCCTCGGTCGTGCTGGTGGGCCATGTCACCAAGGAAGGCCAGATCGCCGGCCCCCGGGTGGTGGAGCATATGGTCGACTGCGTTCTCTATTTCGAAGGCGAGCGCGGCCACCAGTTCCGCATCCTGCGCAGCGTGAAGAATCGCTTCGGCCCCGCCGACGAGATCGGGGTTTTCGAGATGACGGGCGCGGGGCTGGCAGAGGTCGCCAACCCCTCGGCGCTGTTTCTGTCCGAACGCGACCGGCCCGCGCCGGGCTCGGTGGTCTTTGCCGGGATCGAGGGCACGCGGCCGATGCTGACCGAAATACAGGCACTGGTCGCCCCTTCGCCGTTGGGCACGCCCCGGCGCACGGTCGTCGGGCTGGACGGCGCGCGGCTTTCGACCATCCTCGCCGTGCTGGAGGCGCGCTGCGGCATCCCCTTCGCCGGGCTTGATGTGTTTCTCAACGTGGCGGGCGGCTTGCGCGTGAGCGAACCGGCGGCGGATCTTGCCGTCGCGGTGGCGCTCTTGTCCGCGCGCGAGGACATCGCGGTGCCCGTCGATACCGTGGTTTTCGGTGAAATCAGCCTCTCTGGCGCCCTGCGGCCCGTGGGTCAGACCGAAAACAGGTTGAAAGAGGCGCAAAAACTTGGTTTCTCACAGGCGATTGCGCCGGCCCGTTCCAGAACGGGTGCGGCGGAGGGAATGCGGGTGCGTGCGCTGCCCGACCTTGCCGCGCTGGTGGGGGAGATGTTCGGGGCTGGCTGAGCGCCGCCGGTTGCAAGGGGCAGGCATGGAAGGTTTCACGATCATTGATGCGGTGGTGGCCGTCATCATCATCATCTCGGCCATTCTTGCCTATTCGCGCGGATTGGTGCGCGAGGTGATGGCGATTCTCGGCTGGGTCGTCGCGGCGGTCGCGGCCTTCGTGTTTGCGCCGGCGGCCGAACCGCTGATGCGCGAGATACCTTATCTGGGCAGCTTTCTGGCCGACAGTTGCGAGTTGAGCATCATCGCCTCATTCGCCACGGTCTTTGCGCTGGCGCTGGTGGTTGCGGCACTGTTCACGCCGATGTTTTCGTCGCTGATCCGCAACTCCGCGCTGGGGGGGATCGATCAGGGGCTGGGGTTCCTGTTCGGGGTGCTGCGTGGGGCGCTGCTGGTGGCGATCGCCTTCATCGTCTACGATCGCGCGGTGGCCGAGGCTGCGGTGCCCATGGTGGATGACAGCCGCTCGGCGGCGATCTTCGCGCAGGCGGTGGCGTCGCTGGAGGCGGCGATCCCCGAGGATGCCCCGGGCTGGATCGTGCAGCGTTACGAGGCGCTGGTGGGTCATTGCGCGCCGGTGGCCGACTGATCGGCGCGCGCGCGCAATCTTGCCCGTGACTCCGCCATGACATTGCACTAGGTCTTCGGGGTATTGCCGCTGCCGAGGACACCCCGCGATGCGTGACCTTCCCCGCCATCCCTTCGACGACGACAAACTGAAGGAGGAATGTGGCGTGTTCGGCGTGACCGGCGTATCCGATGCCGCCAGCATCGTCGCGCTGGGGATGCACGCGCTGCAGCACCGCGGGCAGGAAGCCGGCGGCGTCATCACCCATCATCCGGCCTCGGGCTTTCATTCCACCCACCGCTTCGGCCTCGTGCGCGACAATTTCACCGAAGCCAGCGTGATCGACGCGCTGCCCGGCCAGATCGGCATCGGCCATGTGCGCTATTCCACCTCCGGCTCCAAGGGCGCGACGGCGATCCGCGACGTGCAGCCGTTCTTCGGCGAATTCGCCATGGGCGGCTGTGCGCTGGCCCATAACGGCAATCTGACCAATGCCGACGCGCTGCGGCGCGAGTTGATCGAGCGCGGCTCGATCTTTCAGTCCTCGTCCGACAGCGAGTGCATCATCCATCTGATGGCCCGCTCGATCCAGCGCAACATCCCGGAGCGGATGAAGGACGCGTTGCGCCGGGTGGAAGGCGCGTTTTCCGTCGTTGCGATGACTCGCACCAAGCTGATCGGCGTGCGCGACGCGCTGGGGGTGCGGCCGCTGGTGATTGGCCGTCTGGGCGAGGGGTGGGTTCTGAGTTCCGAGACCTGCGCGCTCGACATCATCGGCGCGGACTTCCTGCGCGAGGTTGAGCCGGGCGAAATGGTGGTGATCAGCGACGGCACTCTCGAAAGCTACCGCCCGTTCGAGCCGAAGCGCCCGCGGTTCTGCATCTTCGAACATGTCTATTTCTCGCGCCCCGATTCGATCCTCGGCGGCCGTTCGGTCTACGAGACGCGGCGCGCCATCGGCGTGGAACTGGCGCGCGAGGCGCCGGTGGAGGCCGATCTGGTCTGCCCGGTGCCCGACAGCGGCACGCCCGCGGCCATCGGTTTTTCGCAGGAATCCGGCATTCCCTATGCCATGGGGATCATCCGCAACCAGTATATGGGCCGCACCTTCATCGAGCCGAGCGAGCAGATCCGCAATATGGGCGTTCGGCTCAAGCTCAACGTCAACCGCGCGCTGATCCGGGGCAAGCGGGTGGTGCTGGTCGATGACAGCGTGGTGCGCGGCACCACCAGCCAGAAAATCCGCGAAATGATCCTCGATGCCGGCGCGGCGGAGGTGCATTTCCGCATCGCCAGCCCGCCGACCATGTGGCCCTGCTTCTATGGCGTCGACACGCCCGAGCGCGAGAAACTTCTGGCCGCCCGGATGAGCGAGGAAGAGATGCGCGACCACCTCAAGGTGACAAGCCTGCGCTTCATCTCGCTCGACGGGCTCTATCGCGCGGTGGGCGAGACCCGCGGACGCAACAACGCGGCCCCGCAATACTGCGATGCCTGCTTTTCCGGCGATTACCCGGTGCGGCCTTCCGACATGGTGGAAACTGGCCGCATCCGCCTGAAGGAGCCGGCCTGAGCGTCATGCCGCCCCGCCTGACCGCGCTGGCCGTCCATGCCCTTACGGCCACGGGCGCGGCGCTGGCCTTGCTGGCGCTGCTGGCCGCCGCCAGGGACGACTTCGGTGCAATGTTTCTGTGGCTCCTGCTGGCGCTTGCCGTCGATGGCATCGACGGCCCGCTGGCGCGGCGCGCCCATGTCCAGACCCATGCGCCCGATGTGGACGGCGTGCTGCTGGACCTGATCGTGGATTATCTGACCTATGTCTTCATCCCGGTTTTCGCGCTGGTGGCGGCGGGGTATCTTTCGGGTTGGCCGGGGCTGGCGATGGCGCTCTGGGTGGCGTTCGCCAGCGCGCTTTATTTCGCGCGCGCGGGGATGAAGACGGCCGATGGCTCCTTTTCCGGCTTTCCGGGCTGCTGGAACATGGTGGCGCTGGGCGCCTTCGTGCTGACGCCCTCCGGTGGCGTGGTCCTGATGGCGCTGGGGCTTTTGTCGGTCGCGATGTTCCTGCCGGTGAAATTCGTGCATCCGGTGCGCACCGCGCGCTGGCGGGGGCTTACACTGCCGGCGGCGCTGGTCTGGGCGGGCCTCGGCCTCTGGGCGGCGCTGGCGGGGCTGGCGTTGCCGGGCTGGGCGGCGCTGGTCTTTGCGGTGGCGAGCCTCTGGCTGCTTCTGGCGGGGATGGCGCAGCAGGTCATCCCGCCGCGGCGGGCATGAAATTCACGCTTTTCTTTTCCGGCGCAGCCCGTATATTCGCGCCCATGTCACGGAGACCGGCCATATCGCCACCGTCCGCCTGCGCCCGCCGGGCCGCGGGCGCTTCCCGTGCTATCCTCCTCCTTACCCGCCTCTGAGCGTGCCTTCGGGCGCGACCGCTCAGAGGTGACCAGCGCCCGGACCAACACCCCGAGGACCGGAGAAGAGAGAGAGCCATTCCGATGACCGACACGACAGCAGCGCCCGCGGCGCCGAAACCCGCATCCGACCCTGCAGCCGAAAAGGCCGCGCAGGACCGCGTGATCATCTTCGACACGACCCTGCGCGACGGCGAGCAATCGCCCGGCGCCACCATGACCCACGAGGAAAAGATCGAGATCGCAACGCTGCTCGACGAGATGGGCGTCGATGTGATCGAAGCCGGCTTTCCCATCGCCTCGGAGGGCGATTTCCAGGCGGTGAGCGAGATCGCGAAACTGGCGCAATCGGCCACGATCTGCGGGCTGGCGCGCGCCAACCCGATGGATATCGATCGCTGCTGGGAGGCGATACGCCACGCGAAAAGCCCGCGTATCCACACCTTCATCGGCACCTCGCCGCTGCATCGCGATATCACTCAACTCAGTCAGGATGCGATGGCCGAACGCATCCACGACACCGTCACCCATGCCCGCAACCTGTGCGACAACGTGCAATGGTCGCCCATGGATGCCACGCGCACCGAACACGATTTCCTGCGTCGGGTGGTGGAAATCGCGATCCGCGCCGGGGCCACGACCATCAACATCCCCGATACCGTGGGCTACACCGCCCCGCGCGAAAGCGCGGCGCTGATCGCCATGCTGATCGATCAGGTGCCGGGTGCGCGCGACGTGGTCTTTTCCACCCATTGCCACAACGATCTGGGCATGGCGACGGCCAACAGCCTCGCCGCGGTCGAGGCCGGCGCGCGCCAGATCGAATGCACCATCAACGGGCTGGGGGAGCGCGCGGGCAACACCGCGCTGGAAGAGGTGGTGATGGCGCTGCGCGTGCGCAACGACATCCTGCCGTGGCAGACCCGAATCGATACCCGCCGCATCATGCAGGCCAGCCGCCTCGTCTCGGGCGTCACCGGCTTCGCCGTCCAGTTCAACAAGGCGGTGGTGGGCAAGAACGCGTTTCTGCACGAAAGCGGCATCCATCAGGACGGCGTGCTGAAGAACGTCGAGACCTTCGAGATCATGAAGCCCGAGGATATCGGGCTCAACGTCAACAACATCGTGATGGGCAAGCATTCGGGCCGCGCCGCGCTGCGCTCCAAGCTCGCCGATCTGGGGTATGAGGTCGAGGGCAACCAGCTGACCGACATCTTCGTGCGGTTCAAGGCGCTGGCCGACCGCAAGAAGGAAGTCTATGACGAGGATCTGATCGCGCTGATGCAGGATCAGACCAGCGCCGCGGCGGACGATCTGGTGCAACTGCAGTATCTGCGCGTGGTCTGCGGCACCGAAAGCCCGCAGACCGCCGAGATGGCGCTGGTGATCGACGGCGAGGAACAGCGCACAACGGCCACCGGCGACGGCCCGGTCGATGCCACCTTCAACGCGGTCAAGGCGCTGGTGCCCCATACCACGCAACTCCAGCTTTATCAGGTTCATGCCGTCACCGGAGGCACAGATGCGCAAGCCACCGTCAGTGTCCGGCTGGAGGCCGAGGGGCGCATCTTCACCGGGCAATCGGCCGATACCGATACGGTCGTGGCCTCTGCCCGGGCCTATATCAACGCGCTCAACAAACAGTTGCATTTCGAGCGCGCAGGCCGCCCCGGCGTGACCTACAAAAGCGCGTCCTGACGCCATACGGGCGCCGCTCGCAGCCCTGCGGGCCGTGGCCGGGGG
>SKUV01000028.1 GCA_007129775.1 Paracoccaceae bacterium
CCGCGGCGGGAGCCGGCCAATCGATTACCGGCCTGAAGATGTAATTGTTTATATTGACGGAGGGCAGATGGTCCGCAAGCTTTTCGGTACCGACGGCGTAAGGGGGCGTGCCAACAGCCATCCGATGACCGCAGAGATGGCGCTGCGCCTCGGGGCGGCCGCGGGGCTTTATTTCCGCACCGACGGCCAGAATCGCCACCGCGTCGTGATCGGCAAGGACACGCGCCGCTCCGGCTACATGCTGGAGAACGCCCTGACTGCGGGGCTGACCAGCACCGGCATGAATGTGCTGCTGCTGGGCCCGGTGCCGACGCCGGCCGTGGGTTATCTGACGCGCTCCATGCGGGCTGATCTGGGCATCATGATCTCGGCCAGCCACAACCCGCACGAGGACAACGGCATCAAGTTTTTCGGCCCCGACGGCTTCAAGCTGTCCGATGCGGCTGAGGCCGAGATCGAGGCTATCCTCGCGGGCGAGATCGCGCCGGCCCAGCCGGCCAATATCGGGCGCGCAAAGCGAATCGACGACGGGCTCGGCCGGTATGTGGAATATGCCAAGACGACCTTTTCCAGCGCCGCGCGGCTGAGCGGGCTGCGCGTGGTGATAGATGCCGCCCACGGGGCGGCCTATCGCGCCGCACCCGATGTGCTGTGGGAACTGGGCGCCGAAGTGATCCCGATGGGCGTGGCGCCCGACGGGTTCAACATCAACAAGGCTTGCGGCTCGACCGATACGGCGGCGGCTGCCGAACTGGTGCGCGAGAGCGGGGCGGATCTGGGCATCTGTCTCGATGGCGATGCCGACCGCGTGATGCTGCTGGACGAGACCGGCGCAGTGGCCGATGGCGACCAGATCATGGCCCTTCTCGCCGCACGCTGGGCGGCGCAGGACAGGCTGCGCGACGGCACGCTGGTTGGCACGGTGATGTCCAACCTCGGGCTGGAGCGGCATCTGCAGGGGCAGGGGCTGCGGCTGGAGCGCACACAGGTCGGCGACCGCCATGTGGTGGCGCGGATGCGCGAGGGCGGCTGGAACCTCGGGGGCGAGCCTTCGGGCCATATCGTGATGACCGATTACGCCACCACCGGTGACGGGCTGATCGCGGGGTTGCAGTTTCTGGCGGCCATGGCCGACACGGGTCAGCCGGCCAGCCGGCTGATGCGCTGTTTCGAGCCGGTGCCGCAGTTGCTGGAAAATGTCCGCTACAGCCCGGGGGCCGACCCGATGGGCGCCGAAACCGTGCGCGCCATCATTTCGGGGAGCGAGGCGCGGCTCGCCGGGCGTGGGCGCATCCTGATCCGCAAATCGGGCACCGAGCCGCTGATCCGGGTGATGGCGGAATGCGAGGACGAGGCGCTCCTGGCCGAGGTGGTTGCCGAGATCGTGGACACTGTCCGCTCAGTCGCCTGAACCACGCCTGAACCACACCTGAACCACGCCTGACCGCGCAGACCCCTCCCGATCCGCAGCCACCCCGCGCGCGCCGCCCGGGCAGCGCCTGCTGCTGCTCTTGTCGCGGGCTCAGACGCGGCTGAGGGCGCGTTCCAGAAGCTCGCGCAGATCGGCCCGCTCCTCGGGGCTGAGGAACGCGCCGATCTCAACCTCGCGGCCGCCGCCCTTGAGCGTGAGGTAGTTCTCCACCGGCCCGCCCTCGGCGCGCAATGCCACGCGGACCCAATACGGGTTGGCCTCCCACGCCCGGCGGGCGCCGCGCGGCTCGGTCCGCACGAGGCTCACCCGGTCCGACCAGAGGTGCAATTCCTCGGTCAGGCGGCCATCGGCATAGTTGCGCCGCAGCGCGATCCAGAGCCCGCCCACCGTAAGCACGAAAAACGGCAAGAGCCCCCAAAGCACCGGCGTCCCCAACACCCCCAGCAGAGGCAGCGCGATCAGCCCGCAGGTCAGCGCGATGAAGCCCGCGAACCCCCGCGCCGGCAGCGACCGGTTGGGCCACAGCACCAGATGCAGGGCCGGCGGGCCGCCCTCGGCGTGGCAGAAGGCCCCGGCGGTGACCGGGGCCTTCGTGTGGTCTTGCATGGTCTCGACCGGCATATGCCTGCCGCCTGCTCGCTAACGGGGCTGCGCTTCAGTGGGCGTGGCCCTTGTCCCATTCCGACTGCTTGGGCAGCGTCTCGAACGTGTGTTCGGGCGGCGGCGAGGGCAGGGTCCATTCCAGCGTGTCGGCATGCTCGTTCCAGTAGTTCTTTTCCGTCCCCCGCTCGCCGCGGGTCAGGGTGTAGTAGATCACCCCGATGAAGAACACGAACGAGGCGAAGGAGATGAAGGCGCCAATCGACGAGATGTAGTTCCAGAAGGCATAGGCCTCGGGATAGTCGATATAGCGGCGCGGCATCCCCTGACGGCCGAGGAAGTGCTGCGGGAAGAACGTCAGGTTCGAGCCGATGAACATGGTCCAGAAATGCACCTTGCCGGCCCATTCGGGATATTGCCGGCCCGACATCTTGCCGATCCAGTAATAGATCCCCGCAAAGAGCGCGAAGACCGCCCCGAGCGACATCACGTAGTGGAAATGGGCCACCACGTAATAGGTGTCGTGATAGAGCCGGTCGATCGCCGCCTGGCTGAGCACGACGCCCGTGACGCCGCCCACGGTGAAGAGGAACAGAAAGCCGAAGGCCCAGAGCATCGGCGTCTTGAACTCCACCGAACCGCCCCACATGGTCGCGATCCAGCTGAAGATCTTGATCCCTGTCGGCACCGCGATGACCATCGTCGCCAGCATGAAATAGGCCTGCTGGGTCAGAGACATGCCCACCGTGTACATGTGGTGCGCCCAGACAACGAAGCCCAGCACCCCGATCGCCACCATCGCATAGACCATCGGCAGATAGCCGAAGATCGGCTTCCTGGAGAAGGTGGCGATGACATGGGAGATGATGCCGAAGCCGGGGATGATGATGATATAGACCTCGGGATGACCGAAGAACCACAGGATGTGCTGGTAAAGCACCGGGTCGCCCCCGCCGGCCGGATCGAAGAAGGCGGTGCCGAAGTTGCGGTCGGTCAGGAGCATCGTGATCGCACCGGCCAGAACCGGCAGCGCCAGCAGGATCATCCACGCGGTGATGAACACCGACCACGCGAACAGCGGCACCTTGTGCAGGGTCATGCCCGGCGCGCGCATGTTCAGGAATGTGGTGATGATGTTGATCGCCCCGAGGATCGACGAGGCGCCCGAGACATGGACGGCGAAGATCGCCAGATCCATCGAATAGCCGCCTTCGGTCGTGGACAATGGCGGATATAGCACCCATCCCACGCCCGACCCCAGTTGCCCGTTGCCCCCCGGTGACAGCACCGAGGCCACAGCCAGCGAAGACCCCGCCACATAGAGCCAGTAGCTGAGGTTGTTGAGCCGCGGAAAGGCCATGTCCGGCGCACCGATGTGCAGCGGCATGAAGTAATTGCCGAAACCGCCGAAGAGTGCGGGAATCACCACGAAGAACATCATCAGGATGCCGTGCGCGGTGACCAGCACGTTCCAGATATGGCCGTTGGGGGTGCAATCCTCCACCGCCGCGGCGGTCATCCGCGCGCCTTCCATGCACATGTACTGCACACCCGGCGTCATCAACTCCATTCGCATGTAGACCGTGAAGGCCACAGCGATGAAGCCCACGACACCCGACGTGAACAGGTAGAGGATGCCGATATCCTTGTGGTTGGTGGACATGAACCAGCGCGTGAAGAAGCTGCGCTTGTCCTCGTGTCCCTCACCATGGGTGGCTGCGTCGGCCATGAGGTGCTCCCGTTCCCTTGTCTTTCGTTGTCCCCGGGGCTGGAAGGAACCGTATCGCGCCGGAACGCGAGTCTCTCCTGCCCCTTTTGCCAGCGTCTTTTAGGATGCTATTGCATGCTGAGCAATGGAACGGATGCCGCAGGGGGCGAAAAAAACTGCTCCCCGCGCGGCCGGATGCATCGTCTGTTTCCCGGCGGCCTGGGAATGAACTCGCGCGGGGTCCGCCGCATGCCTGCACGCCCGGCCCGGGCGGTTTCGCTACGGTGCCGGGCGCGCAGGGCTGATCGCCCCACCGCCCGGCGACAGCGCCCGCGATGCTCAAAGCGCCGTGCGCACGGACCAGAGCTCCGGAAAAAGCTCCACCTCCAGCATCCGGCGCAGGTAACTCACCCCCGCCGTGCCGCCGGTGCCGCGCTTGAAGCCGATCACGCGTTCCACCGTGGTCACATGGTTGAACCGCCAGCGGCGAAAGTAATCCTCCAGATCCACGAGCTTTTCGGCCAGTTCATAGCATTCCCAGTGCCGCTCGGGCGCGCGGTAGACCTCTGCCCAGACATCGCGCAGGGCGTCGCTGGCCTGCCACGGCTGCGCCACGTCGCGCGCCAGCACCTCGGCCGGCACCGCAAGCCCCGTGCCCGCCAGATGCCGCACCGCCAGATCGTAAAGCGTGGGCCGCCCCAGTTCGGCCTGCAGCGCGGCGCTCAGGTCGGGCCGGTGGGCATGGGGGCGCAGCATCGCCGGATTGCGGTTGCCCAGCGCGAATTCAATCAGCCGGTATTGCCACGACTGGAACCCCGAGGATTGCCCCAGCGCCGCGCGAAAGCGGGTGTAGTCGCTGGGCGTCATGGTGCGCAGCACGTCCCATGCGCTGTTGAGTTGCTCGAAGACGCGCGCCAGCCGGGCCAGCATCTTGAAGGCCGGGCGCAGATCGCCCGCCGCGATGGCCGCGCGCGCCGCGTCGAGTTCGTGCAGCGCCAGCCGCATCCAAAGCTCGGACGTCTGGTGCTGAATGATGAAAAGCATCTCGTCATGGGCATCCGACAGCGGGTGCTGCGCACTCAGCACAGCATCGAGGCCGAGGTAATCGGTATAGGACATCCGCGCCCGGAAATCGGTGCGCGCGCCCTCGCTCGCGGGGTCATAGGGGTCGGTCATGGCTGTGTCTCCGGATCGGTTCAGGGGTAGGGCGCTGCCTCATCCCCGGCCGTTCAGCGACCCCACCATCGCCAGCCTGCGCCACAGCGCCGCCCAGCCCTGCGGCCGGGCGAGGATATGGTGCGAGGGGCGCGGGCGGATCATGTCACCGCAGCCCGGGCCCTGTATTCCGCCCGGTCCCAGAGCCCCTTTGCCATCACCTCGGCCAGCGTGTCGCCGGCCTGCGCGACCTCCTCCATTCCGATATAGAGCGGCGCGAAGCCGAAGCGCAGGATATCGGGCGCGCGGAAATCGCCGATCACACCGCGCGCGATCAGCGCCTGCATGATGGCATAGCCCTCCGGGTGGCGGAAACTCACCTGACTGCCGCGCGCGGCCGGGTCGCGCGGACTGGCCAGCCGCAGATCGGGGCAGCGCGCCGCCACCCCGGCGATGAATGCCTCGCTCAATTCGATCGACCGGGCGCGGATATCGGCCATCTCCACCCCCTCCCAGACGTCGAGCGCCGCCTCCAGCGCCGCGAGCTGCAGGATCGGCGGCGTGCCCACGCGCATCCGCGCAACGCCCTCGGCCGGGCGATACTCCGCGTCGAAGGCGAAGGGGGCGGCATGGCCCAGCCAGCCGGGCAGGGCGGGCAGCGCGTCGCCCGCAAGATGGGGCGCGACATAGATGAAAGCCGGCCCGCCGGGCCCGGAATTCAGATACTTGTAGGTGCAGCCCACGGCGAAATCCGCACCCGCTCCGGCCAGATCGACCGGAATCGCCCCGGCCGAATGGGCCAGATCCCAGACCGTCAGCGCCCCCGCCCCATGGGCCTGCGCCGTCAGCGCCGCCATGTCATGCAGCCGCCCCGTGCGGTAATCGACCTCGGTCAGCATCAGCACCGCAAGGCTGTCGTCGATGGCGCCGGCCACCTCTTCGGGCGCCACCACGCGCAAGCGCCAGCCCTCGCCCAGCAACTCGCACAGCCCCCGCGCCATATAGAGGTCGGACGGAAAGTTGCCGCTGTCCGACAGGATCACCCGACGCTCGGGCCGCATCCGCACCGCCGCGGCCAGCGCCTGCCACAGCTTGATCGACAGCGTGTCGCCCGTGGTCACGCTGCCCGCCGGCGCGCCGATCAGCCGGGCGATCCGGTCGCCCGCACGCGCGGGCGCTTCCATCCAGCCGGCCCTGTTCCAGCCGGTAACCAGCATCGCGCCCCACTCGTCCTGCATCATCCGCGCCACCCGCGCGCCCGCCGCGCGGGGCAGCGGGCCCAGCGAATTGCCGTCCAGATAGGCCAGCCCCTCGGGGATGTCGAACAGCGCACGGGTGGCGGTGAAATCGGTCATCGGCGGCTCCGGTCCTGCAGCCACGGGGGCGCTTGCTTGCAAGGCTTGTGGCACAGGGCGGGCGGCGGCGCAAACGCCTTGGGCGCGGGCGTTTGAGCCTCGTTAACCGGTCGTCCGGTAGTCTGCTTTGCGAATCATGGGCAAGCGCAGGCGTGGCGGGGATGCATGGGCTGATCAATCGCTCGATCCAGTGTTTCCTGCGCGACACCTACGGCGCGCAGGTCTGGGCCGATATCTCCGCCGCCACCGGCATCGGGGCGGAGGGGTTCGAGGCGCTGCAGGAGTATGACGACGCGCTGACCGACGCGGTGCTGGACGCCGCCGCCCTGCGTCTGGCCCGCAGCCGCGATGCGCTTCTGGAGGATCTGGGCACATGGCTGATCTTCGGGCAGGGGCTGGGCTGGCTGCGCCGGCTGCTGCGCTTCGGCGGGGCCGGTTTCGTCGATTTCCTCCACTCGCTGGACGATCTGCCGGACCGCGCGCGCCTCGCTTTGCCCGATCTGGTGCTGCCGAGGCTGGAGGTAGCGGAGCATTCGGCGAACCGCTTCACGATCACCGCCCGGGGCGGCTGGCCCGGTGTCGGGCTCGTGCTGATGGGGGCGCTGCGCGCCATGGCTGATGACTACGGTGCGCTGGCGATACTGGAGCATGAGGGTCAAGCCTTCGACCCCGCCGGCGGGGCGGAGCGGGTGTGCATCGAGCTTCTGGATCAGTCCTTCGCCGAGGGGCGCCGCTTTCGGCTCGCCGGTTACCGTTCGGTCCAAGGCGCGACCGAGGTCTCGGCTGAAATCGCAGGTCTCGGGTCCGGCCCGGACCCGGGGCAGGGGCCCTTGCCGGAGGCAGGGCCGTGAGCGTCGCGGGGAAGGGAGACACCGGGGCAGACGCCCCCCCATGCGCGGCAGCGCTTTCGGGCCCGGCCGCAGCGGTGGAGGCCGCCGGCGGTGCTGCGATCGGGCCTGCGGACGAGATCGCGCCCGGGCTTGCCGGGCAAACGTCGGATCATTCCTCAGGCCATTCCTCAGGTCATTCCGCGGGCATCTCGGGGGGCATCTCGGGGGGCACCTCGGGGGGCACCGCCGGCGCGGCGCAGTGCGCAGGCACACCCGGCACCGACGCGGGCGGACCGGCGCTGTCGCTTGCCGCACTCGGCGCCGTGATGCCGATGTTTCTGTGGCTCGATTCCGGGCTGCGCATCCTCGGCGCCGGCCCGACGCTGGAGCGGATTTGCAGCGGCGCGCCCGCCTCTCCCGGCGCTGCCCTGTCGGCTGACCGGGCCGCTCCCGGCGCGCCGGCGCCCGCGACGCCGTGCGCCTCGGCACCCGAGGTCACACCCGTCGTGTCCCGGCCACACCGCGCCACGGCG
>SKUV01000020.1 GCA_007129775.1 Paracoccaceae bacterium
CGGCCCCAGGTCCAGTAGCGGAAGTCGTCCTCCAGCGCGGCGGTGCCGAAATTGGCGTCGAAATAGCCGTGCCCGTCCCAGGTCCAGCCGGGGCGGTCGATCTCCACCGACACCCTGCTCACCGGCGCAAAGGGCCGCCACACATGCGCCCCATCGGGCGACAGCGGCAGCTCGGCCGTCGTGATGGCCGAGGGGCGCACCACCACCCGGCCGCGCAGACGGCCGGGGTGGGGCAGGGTGGCCTCGTCGAACTCCACCACCAGCCGGTTCCCCTCCCACACCATGCGGGAGGGGCCGACCCGCATCTCGTCGGCGGACAGGCGCAGCGCCGCCTCGCCCCGGTCGGTCATGGTCCAGCGCCCGCCGCGGCCATAGGTGACGACGTTGATGCAGCAGTGATCCGCCGGGTTCCGCCGCCCCGACCAGCGATACCAGGGCGAAAAGACCGACCCTATGAAGGCGATGATGGACAGCGCGCGGGTCCCGCAGTCCGAGAGCGCGTCCACATACCACCACGCATAGCCGTTGGGCGGAACCGCGATGTCGAAACAGGGCCGCTCAGTATCGCCTCGGCCGCGTGCCGTCCGGAGAGGGTAGCCATGGGAATCCCCGCCCCCGGGTGCGCCCCGCCCCCCGCCAGCACCAGCCCCGGGAGGCAGGAGCGCGCTGTCGGCCTTGACAGCGACGCCGTCAGCCCATGTGGGCTGCGGCCGTAAAGGGAACCGTCCGACCCGGGGAACAGCCCCGCGAAGCCCGCCGGCGTCGTCCCCGCCGACCGATCCGGCACCGGATCGAAGGTCAAGCCGGATCGGGCGAGGCCCTGAAACACGAGATCCCGGGAGGCCGGTGTCGGATCGAGTGTCGGACATGGCGTTTCCTCCGCAGCGCTGCCCGCGATCGGCGGGGCGTTCATGATGATCTCGAAGCGTTCGGGCCCCTGCGGCGCAAGCCCGTGGCCGCGATCTTGCGCACAGACATAGAGCGTGGGATCGGCGGGCAGACGCCCTGCGGCGATGGGTCCGAACTCGGTTCCGGCGTCGGCGCCGAAAAAGACGTTGTGGTGCACCAGGTCATCGCGCGACGGCACCGCGGCAAAGGCCCAGACATGGGCCGACAGGCTGCGCGGCGCGACGCTGCGGGCGGGAACGGCCCCCCGCACCCCCTCGCCCAGCATCCCGCGGGCCAGCGCGGCGGGGTCGCCGTTGAACACGATGGCATCGGCCGGCACCCGCGTGCCGCAGTCCAGAACCGCCGCCGCCGCGCGCCCGCCCTGCACCTCGATCCGCGCCACATGGGCGCCATACCGGAACGCGGCCCCCTTGGCCGCGGCCAGTTCGGCCATGGCGCGGGCCAGCCGGTGCATGCCCCCCTCCACCCGCCAGACGCCCCCGGCTTCGGCCCGCCAGATCAGCCCCAGCACCGCCGGCGACAGAAAGGGCGAGCCGCCCACATAGGTGGCATAGCGGCCGAACAGCTGCCGCAGCCGCGGATCGGTGAAATGTCGCGCCAGCCGGCGGGCCAGGGTGACGCCGGGCAACAGCGCCGGCATCAGCCGCGGCCGCGCCAGCACGGCGGCCACCAGCCGCGGCAGGTCGGGCCGGGCCGCCCGCATCATCGGCGCGTCGAATGCGTCATGCAGCGCCGCGGCCTCGGCATCGAAGGCGCGGAACTCCGCCTCGGCCCCCGGGCCGGCGAAATCGCGCACCGCCGCCGCGCTGTCGTCGCGATCCGCAAAGAGATCGAGCGTCGATCCGTCGGGCCACCAGTGCCGTGCCAGCAGGCGTTCGGGCACAAGCGTCACGTGATCCTCCAGCCGCGCGCCCACATCGGCGAAAAGCGCCTCGAACACCGGCCGCATGGTCAGCACCGTGGGCCCGGCATCGACGGGGCCCGCGGTGCTGGGCAGGCAGCGCATCTTGCCGCCGGGTGCGCCCGCCCGCTCCACCACCGTGACGGCGCAGCCGGCATGGGCCAGCCGCAAGGCAGCCGCGAGCCCGCCCAGCCCGGCACCGATGATCACCACGTTTTCGCCGTCCGCCCCGGCCATGACCCGCCGTCCGCTCTGTCTCAGATAACCTGTCCCTTGCAGCCGGCGAAATCCACGCGTGCTGCAATCCCTCGTTGACTCGACAGGATAGACTGTCCATTCTTATTTACAATACCGTGTCTGGAGTAATTGACATACCGGAAAGGGGAGACCCGCCATGCCGCTTTCGCACAGGATCGACGCCGCCATTGCCGGTGCCATCGCCACGGCGCAGGGCGCCGCCGGGCAGGCCGCGCCGCCGCGGCTGGCCTCGGCGCTCCATTATGCGGTGACGCCGGGCGGGGCGCGGATTCGGCCCACGATCCTGATGGCCGTCGCCAGCGCCTGCGGGGATGACCGCCCGGCCCTGTCGGATGCTGCCGCTGCGGCGCTGGAACTGATCCACTGCGCCAGCCTCGTGCATGACGACATGCCCTGTTTCGACGATGCCGACACACGGCGCGGCAAGCCCAGCGTGCACCGCGCCTATGGCGAGCCGCTGGCGCTCTTGACCGGCGACAGCCTGATCGTGCTGGCCTTCGAGGTGCTGGCCCGGGAAGCGCATCATGACCCGATGCGCGCGGCGCAACTGGTGCTGACGCTGGCGCAACGCACCGGCATGCCGCGCGGCATCTGCGCCGGGCAGGGCTGGGAAAGCGAGGCGCAGGTGGATCTTTCAGCCTATCATCAGGCCAAGACCGGCGCGCTGTTCATCGCCGCAACGCAGATGGGCGCCATCGCCTCCGGGCAGGAGCCCGAGCCCTGGGAAGAACTCGGCGCCCGCATCGGTGAGGCGTTTCAGGTCGCCGACGACCTGCGTGACGCCCTCTATGACAGCGAGGCCCTGGGCAAGCCCGCCGGGCAGGATGCCGTGCACGGCCGGCCGAGCGCCGTGGCCAGCTATGGCGTGCAGGGCGCGATCCGGCATCTCAAGGACATCCTGAGCGGGGCCATCGCCTCCATCCCCTCCTGCCCGGGCGAGGCGATGCTGGCGCAGATGGTGCGCGCGCAGGCCGAGCGGCTCACGCCCGTGGCCCCGGCCCATGCCACCGCTTCGGCGCGATCGGGCAGCGGCGTGCGCCGTGCCTGACAGCGTGGCCGAGGGGCGTGCCGTGCCGCCCGCGCCGCCCCGGCGCTGGCGGCTGACCGGCGGCCTGCGGGGCTGGCGCAACCGGCTTGTGGCATCGCCGGGGTTTCAATCCTGGGCCAGCCGGTTCCCGCTGACCCGCGGCATTGCCCGGCGCGAAGGGGCCGAGCTTTTCGATCTGGTGTCAGGTTTTGTTTACAGTCAGGTCCTCTGGACGGTGGTGGAACTTGATCTGCTGCCCGATCTTCTGGACAGGCCGCAGGATGCCGACACGCTGGCCCGGCGCCACGGCATTGCGCCCGAGCGGATGGCGGCGCTGATGCAGGCGGCCACGGCGCTGGGGCTCTTCGCGCGCAAGCGTGACGGGCGCTACATCGCCAGCCAGCGCGGCGCGGCGCTGCTGGGCGTGCCGGGGCTGACCGGCATGATCCGGCACCATTCGGTCTTCTACCGCGATATGGCCGATCCGCTGGCGCTCTTGCGCGGAGAGGCGGAGACCGGGCTGGCCGATTTCTGGCCCTATGTCTTCGGCGCCTCGGGTGCAGCCGACCCGGAAGTGACGGCGCGCTATTCGGCGCTCATGGAAGACAGCCAATCGCTGGTGGCCGAGGAGACCCTGCGCCATCTGAAGCTGGACGATGTGCGTCAACTGATGGATGTGGGCGGCGGCACCGGCGCGTTTCTGCGTGCTGTGGCAAGAGCTTACCCAGACATGCAGCTGACGCTGGTCGATCTGCCGCCGGTGGCGCAGGTGGCACGTGCGCGCTTTGCCGAAGAAGGCTTCGCTACCGGCGAGGATGCGCGCATCACGATCCATCCCGGCAGTTTCCGCGACGCGGCACTGCCCGCCGGCGCCGATGCGATCAGCCTCGTGCGCGTGCTTTACGACCATTCCGACGACACCGTGACGAGGCTTCTGGCCCGGGCCTTCGCGGCGCTGCCTCCGGGCGGCCGGCTGATCGTGTCGGAGCCGATGACGGGGGGCGACCGGCCCCATGCGCCGGGGGATGCCTATTTCGCCTTCTACTGCATGGCCATGCGCACCGGACGGGCGCGCAGCGCGGCGGAAATCTCGGCCCATCTGGCGCGCGCGGGCTTCACCGGTATCGCCGCAGTCAGGACCCACCGGCCCTTCGTGACCGGCCTTGTCACCGCACGGCGGCCCGGCTGAGGCGATCGATGGCGTACCCGACACGGCGCCGGGCGGCAAATGTAAGGTCGGGCAGACATATTCCGCAGAACGACTGTCCAAATTAGTTGACAGTCTGTGCTGTCACTCTAAACTGACAATCACGGAAAAGACACTGCAGGGCCTCCCGGGGCCGTTGCGGGCCATGAAGGGGGGATAGAAATGTCATTGCATGCCGAAGCCGTCATCCTTCGCGGTCCGCGGGATCTCGGGCTTGATGTGGTCGCGCTCAGCGATCCGGGGCCCGATGATCTGGTGGTGGAGATCAGCCATTCCGGCATCTCCACCGGCACCGAAAAACTGTTCTGGTCCGGGCAGATGCCGCCCTTTCCGGGTATGGGCTATCCGCTGATCCCCGGCTACGAATCAGCCGGCGAGGTCGTGGAGGCCGGCGCCAGCACCGGCTTTCGCGTGGGCGAGCGTGTCTTTGTGCCCGGCGCTAATTGCTATGGCGAAGTGCGCGGGCTTTTCGGCGGCGCCGCAAGGCGGCTGGTGACCTCGGCCGACCGGGTGACGCGAATCGACGGCGCGCTCGGGGCCGAAGGCGCGCTTCTGGCGCTCGCCGCGACCGCGCGCCACGCGCTGGCCGGAGTGGACCGGGCGCTGCCCGATCTGATCGTGGGCCACGGCGTGCTGGGCCGGCTGCTCGCGCGGCTGACGCTGGCCGCCGGTGGCCCGGCGCCAACCGTCTGGGAAATCGACGAAAGCCGCCGCGCCGGGGCCGAGGGTTACGACGTGCTCGACCCCGAGGCAGACCCCCGCCGCGATTATCGCGCGATCTATGACGCCAGTGGCAACGGTGCGCTTCTGAACACGCTGATCACCCGGCTTCAAAAGGGCGGCGAGGTCGTGCTCGCGGGCTTCTATACCGAGCCGATCAGCTTTGCCTTCCCGCCCGCCTTCATGAAGGAGGCGCGGCTGCGCATCGCCGCGGAATGGACGCGCGACGACCTCGCCGCCACCCGCGCGCTGGTGGAGGGCGGCGCGCTCTCGCTGGCCGGTCTGATCACCCATCACGCCGCCGCATCGGATGCCGACAGCGCCTATCGCACCGCTTTCGAAGATCCGACCTGCCTGAAGATGATCCTGAACTGGGGAGCCACCGCATGACGCTCGACATTCCGAACCTCAAGGATTTCGACCAGCGCCTGCGCGACGAAGCGAACGAGGAACCGACGCTGGAGGTCCCGCAGGACCCGCCCAGCAAGAAGACGCAGATCATCGCGATCTACGGCAAGGGCGGTATCGGCAAATCCTTCACGCTGGCCAATCTCAGCCACATGATGGCCGAGCAGGGCAAGCGCGTTCTTCTGATCGGCTGCGACCCGAAATCGGACACCACGAGCCTGCTGTTCGGCGGCAAGGCCTGCCCGACGATCATCGAGACGTCGAGCAAGAAGAAACTCGCCGGCGAAGAAGTGCAGATCGGCGATGTCTGCTTCAAGCGCGGCGGCGTGTTCGCGATGGAGCTTGGCGGGCCCGAGGTCGGCCGCGGTTGCGGCGGGCGCGGGATCATCCACGGTTTCGAACTGCTGGAAAAGCTGGGCTTTCACGACTGGGATTTCGACTATGTCCTGCTCGATTTTCTGGGCGATGTGGTCTGCGGCGGCTTCGGCCTGCCGATCGCGCGGGACATGGCGCAAAAGGTGATCCTCGTCGGCTCGAACGACCTGCAATCGCTTTACGTGGCCAACAACGTCTGCTCGGCGGTGGAGTATTTCCGCAAGCTGGGCGGCAATGTCGGCGTCGCGGGCCTCGTCATCAACAAGGATGACGGCACGGGCGAGGCCCATGCCTTTGCCGAGGCGGTGAAGATCCCCGTTCTGGCCGCGATCCCGGCCGATGACGATCTGCGCAAGAAATCGGCCAATTACCAGATCGTCGGCACCAGGGCGGGCCCTTGGGGTGACCTCTTCGCCGGTCTGGCCGAGGCCGTGGCCGGCGCGCCCCCGATCCGGCCCAAGCCGCTGGATCAGGACGGGCTGCTGGGCCTGTTTGACAGCAAGGACACCGGCGGCGACGTGGTGCTGCAGCCCGCGACCGATGCCGACATGCGCGGCAAATATGCCAAGCCGAAGAAATCTCTGGAAGTGGTCTATGACGATGTGTGACGCAATCAGCGCCGTCGGCTCCGATGGAGGGCAGCCATGAGCGGCGAAATCACCTATGACAGCGCCCACGAGGCCGAAGTGATCGAGGGCGAGGCCCCCGACGTTCAGGCGCCGCAGGGCCTAAAGGGCGGCGACGGCATGGGATGCCATGCCGGTGCCGCCGAGATGAAGCGCGCGGCCGAGGCCGCCGGCAAATCGGAAATCCTGGAGCAATACGCCAGGGATTACCCGATGGGCCCCCACGATCAGCCGCAAAGCATGTGCCCGGCCTTCGGGTCCCTGCGCGTCGGCCTCCGGATGCGGCGCGTCGGCACGATCCTGTCGGGCAGCGCCTGCTGCGTCTACGGCCTGACCTTCGTGAGCCATTTCTACGGCGCGCGCCGGTCGGTCGGCTATGTGCCGTTCAATTCCGAAACGCTGGTGACGGGCAAGCTGTTCGAGGATATCCGCGAGGCTGTCCACGACATGGCCGACCCGGCGCAATACGACGCCATCGTCGTCACCAACCTCTGCGTGCCCACGGCCAGCGGCGTGCCGCTGCGACTGCTGCCCACCGAGATTAACGGTGTGCGGATCGTCGGCATCGACGTGCCGGGCTTCGGCGTGCCCACCCATGCCGAGGCCAAGGACGTGCTGGCGGGCGCGATGCTCAACTACGCCCGGGCCGAGGCAGAGGCCGGCCCCGTGCCGCGCCCCGCGCAGGGCACCGATGACCGCCCGAGCGTCGCGCTGATGGGCGAGATGTTCCCGGCCGATCCGATGATGATCGGCGCGATGCTGGCGCCCATGGGGCTGGCCGCAGGGCCGGTCGTGCCCTGCCGCGAATGGCGCGAGCTTTACGCCGCACTCGATTGCGGTGTGGCCGCGGCGATCCACCCGTTCTATTCCGCTGCAATGCGCGAATTCACCGCCGCGGGCCGTCCGATCGTCGGCTCCGCGCCGGTGGGGCTGGATGGCACGGCCGACTGGCTGGCGAATATCGGCGCGGCCTTCGGTGTGCCCGCGGCGCAGGTCGCGGCGGCGCAGAACGCCTTTATTCCCGCGATCAAGGGCGCGCTGGCGGCCACGCCGGTCAAGGGCACGATCACGCTGTCGGGCTATGAAGGCTCCGAATTGCTGGTGGCGCGCCTGCTGATCGAGAGCGGCGCCGAGGTGCCCTATGTCGGCACCGCCTGCCACCGCACCGAACAATCCCGCGCCGACCGCGAATGGCTGGAGGCGCGCGGCGTCACCGTGAAATACCGCGCCAGCCTCGAAGACGATTGCGCGGCGATGGAGGCGATCCGCCCCGATCTGGCCATCGGCACCACCCCCGTGGTGCAGAAGGGCAAGGAGCTGGGCATCCCCAGCCTCTATTTCACCAACCTCATATCGGCGCGTCCGCTGATGGGGCCGGCCGGGGCCGGCAGCCTGCAGGAAGTCGTCAACGCGGCCATGGCCAACAAGGACCGCATGGCCCACATGCGCGAATTCTTCGAAGGCGTGGGCACGGGCGAGACCGCCGGTGTCTGGGAGGGCGATCCGAACGTGCAGCCGCAGTTCCGCGCGCTCCATCAGAAGAAACTCGACAAGGCCGCGCGCGCGGCCAAAGCGGCGGAGATGATCTGATGCTTGTGCAGGATCACGATCGCGCCGGCGGCTACTGGGGGGCGGTTTACGCCTTCACCGCCGTCAAGGGTCTGCAGGTCGTCATCGACGGGCCGGTGGGTTGCGAAAACCTGCCGGTGACCAGCGTGCTGCATTATACCGATGCGCTGCCCCCGCATGAATTGCCCATCGTCGTCACCGGCCTGTCCGAAGACGAGATGGGCGCGGGCACCGAAGACGCGATGAAACGGGCCTGGGAAACGCTCGATCCCGCACTGCCCTCTGTCGTCGTCACCGGATCGATCGCCGAGATGATCGGCGGCGGCGTGACCCCGCAGGGAACCTCGATCCAGCGCTTCCTGCCGCGCACCATCGACGAGGATCAGTGGGAAAGCGCCGACCGCGCCATGACATGGCTTTTCACGGAATTCGGCATGACAAAAGGCCGGATGCCGAAGGAGGCCAAGCGCCCCGAGGGCGCCAGGCCGCGCGTGAACATCCTCGGGCCGATGTATGGCGTGTTCAACATGCCGTCCGATCTGGCCGAGATCCGGCGTCTGGTCGAAGGCATCGGCGCCGAGATCAACATGGTCATGCCGCTGGGCGCGCATCTGGCGGACATGAACAAGCTGGTCAACGCCGACGTGAATGTCGTGATGTATCGCGAATTCGGCCGCGGCCTCGCCGAGGTTCTGGGCAAGCCCTATCTGCAGGCGCCCATCGGCATCGAGTCGACCACGAAATTCCTGCGCGCGCTGGGCGAGATGCTGGGGCTGGACCCGGAGCCCTTCATCGCGCGCGAGAAACATTCGACGATCAAGCCGGTCTGGGACCTGTGGCGCTCGGTCACGCAGGATTTCTTCGCCACGGCCTCTTTCGCCATCGTTGCCAACGAAACCTACGCCCGCGGCGTGCGCCATTTCATGGAGGCCGATCTGGGCCTGCCCTGCGCCTTTGCCGTGGCCCGGGTGCGCGGCAAGAAGACGAACAATCAGGAAGTGCGCGCGCTGATGCATTCCAAACGCCCGCTGGTGGTCTTCGGGTCGATCAACGAAAAGATGTATATGGCCGAAATGGCCGCGGGCCACGGGCCGCGCCCGTCCTTCATTCCCGCATCCTTTCCCGGCGCCGCGATCCGGCGCGCCACGGGCACGCCCTTCATGGGTTATGCCGGCGCGACCTACCTGCTGCAGGAAGTGTGCAACGCGCTGTTCGACGCGCTCTTTCACATCCTGCCGCTGGCCAGCCAGATGGACGCGGCCGAGGCCACGCCGACCACGCTGCGCCGCGATTTCCCTTGGGACGAGGATGCACAGCGCCTGCTCGACAAGATCGTGGCCGAACACCCGATCCTGACCCGCATTTCCGCCGCGAAATCCCTGCGTGACGCCGCCGAAGAGGCCGCGCTCCGGCAGGGGGCAGAACGCGTGGTGGTCGAAGTCGTCGCGGCGCTCGCGCCCGGCGCGATGGAACGAAGCAAAACGGAGGGAGAAAAGCAATGAGCGACCATGCAACGGACGCACCGCTGGCGCGGCCTTCGCGGAATTCGAAAGCCGAATTCCGCGTCTACTTCGCCCTCATCTTTCTGGCGACGCTGCCGCTTGCGGTGTTGACCTGGGCGCTGTCGATGCTGCGCCAGGGGCGGCTGCCCGCCAAGGGGCCGGTGGCCCGTGCCTGGAGTCAGGCGCGGATCATCACGCCGAGGATTTTCTCGGCCTGAGGGCCGGGCAGGAACATCCCCGAGGCCGGCACGGCCGACGGGAAATCGAGATTCGCCCCTCCCCCCCCGGTGGGGCGGATGAAGCCGGCAGGGCGTGGTGTTCTGTCGGAGCCCGGCCGCGGGGTGCGCGGCATCGGTCAAACGATCCGGAGGATTAATATGGCTGATAAATCCGACCTGTCCTTCACAGGTCTCACCGACGAGCAGGCGCAGGAACTGCACTCGGTCTACATGAGCGGGCTCTACCTGTTCACGGCAGTCGCCGTTGTGGCGCACCTGGCGACGTACATCTGGCGCCCGTGGTTCTGAGGAGGATCGAGACATGCAGAAGTTCTACAAGATCTGGCTGATCTTCGATCCGCGCCGCGTGTTCGTCGCGCAGGGCGTTTTCCTGTTCCTGCTGGCCGTGATGATCCACCTGGTGGTTCTGAGCAACGGCCTGAACTGGTTCGAAGCCGCCGCGGCTCGCGGCGGAATGTAAGGTGCGGGCGCGCCTCGGGCGCGCCGCGTGTCGGACCAGACCCACCATCGCCGCGGGCGGCGGCATCGCCCTTCGCCCGCGGCCATTGAAAAGACGCATGACGACAGACGGCTGAGGCCCCGGCGGGAAACCGCCAAGAACACCTGGTTCGGGCGGCAAGGCCGCCACTAGCGGAGTGAGACGCATGGCATTGCTGAGTTTCGAACGAAAATATCGCGTCCGCGGAGGGACGCTCATCGGCGGGAACCTGTTCGATTTCTGGATCGGCCCGCTTTACGTCGGTTTCTTCGGGGTCACCACGTTGTTCTTTTCCGTGCTCGGCACGGTTCTGATCTTCTGGGGCGCGGCCCAGGGTCCGACATGGAACCCCTGGCTGATCAACATCGCGCCGCCTGATCTGAGCTATGGCCTCGGCATGGCGCCGCTCAACGAGGGCGGGCTGTGGCAGATCATCACCATCTGCGCCATCGGGGCCTTCGTGTCATGGGCCCTGCGCGAGGTGGAAATCTGCCGCAAGCTCGGGATGGGCTATCACGTGCCCGTGGCCTTCGGCTTTGCGATCTTCGCCTATGTCACCCTCGTCGTGATCCGGCCCGTGCTGATGGGGGCCTGGGGGCACGCCTTTCCCTACGGCATCTTCAGCCACCTCGACTGGGTGTCGAACGTGGGCTATGCCTATCTGCACTTCCACTACAACCCGGCGCATATGCTGGCGGTGACGTTCTTCTTCACCACCACGCTGGCGCTGGCGCTGCATGGCGCGCTGATCCTGTCGGCCGCCAACCCCGAAAAGGGTGAGGAAGCCAAGACCCCCGACCACGAAGACACGTTCTTCCGCGATTTCATCGGCTACTCGGTGGGCACGCTGGGCATTCACCGCCTCGGCCTGCTGCTGGCGCTGAACGCGGGCTTCTGGTCGGCGATCTGCATCGTGATTTCCGGGCCCGTCTGGACGCAGGGCTGGCCTGAGTGGTGGAACTGGTGGCTCGACCTGCCGATCTGGCCCGCAGGAGACGAGGTCTCCGGGCGCGCGGCGATGGGCGCGGCGGCCATCCAAAGGGGGTACTGATCCATGTATCGGCCTGAATATCAGAACATCTTTACTCAGGTTCAGGTGCGTGGCGCGCCCGAATGGGGGATGGATAACGAAAACCAGCTGATGGAAGAGCGGATCGGCAAACCTGGCTTTTCCAACCTGCTTGGCTGGCTCGGCAATGCCCAGCTCGGCCCGCTCTATCTGGGCTGGCTCGGCATGATCAGCCTGACCACGGGTCTTTTGTGGTTCGTGATCGTGGGGCTGAACATGCTGTCCCATGTGAACTGGTCGATCGCGGAGTTCATCCGCCAGCTGTTCTGGCTGGCGCTGGAGCCGCCGAGCCCCGAATACGGGCTGCGGATGCCGCCGCTCAACGATGGCGGCTGGTATATCATCTCCAGCCTGTTCCTGCTGATCTCGGTGATGACATGGTGGGCGCGCTCCTACGCGCTCGCGGCGCATCACAAGATGGGCAAGCATGTCGCCTGGGCCTTTCTGGCGGCGATCTGGCTCTTTCTGGTGCTGGGTCTCTTCCGTCCGATCCTGATGGGGTCGTGGTCCGAGGCGGTGCCCTATGGCATCTTCCCGCACCTTGACTGGACGACGGCCTTCTCGATCCGCTACGGCAACCTCTACTACAATCCCTTCCACGCGCTTTCGATCGTGTTCCTTTACGGCTCGGTGCTTCTGTTCGCGATGCACGGCGCCACGATCCTCGCGGTTTCCCGCTTCGGCGGCGACCGGGAGCTGGAGCAGATCTACGACCGCGGCACCGCCTCGGAGCGCGCGGCGCTGTTCTGGCGCTGGACCATGGGCTTCAACGCCACGATGGAGGGGATACACCGCTGGGCCTGGTGGTTTGCGGTGCTCACCCCGATCACGGGCGGCATCGGTATCCTGCTGACGGGCACGGTCGTCGACAACTGGTATATCTGGGCCGTCGAGCGCGGATTTGCCCCACCCTATGATGGCGCCTACGGATACGAGGCCTATCAGACCATGGGAGGTCAGTGATGTTTCCGAAATGGTTTGACAAATGGAACCGCGACAACCCGCGCGATCTCTACGGCCCCGCCATTCTGGTGGGGGTCGCCGGGGGAGCCGTGGTTGTGGCGGCGGGGCTGGTGTCCTTCGGGCAGCCCTTCGCCACGGAGAGCATGCAGACCGGCCCGCGCGGCACGGGGATGCATGTGACCCGCTTCCAGTCGGCGGTGAACACGCCCGATCCGACCATCGCGGAGTATTTCACGATGGCCGCCGTTCCGCCGCTCGACGACGCCGAGCGGGCGGGGGATGTGATCGAGGGTGCAGAGCCGCTCCTTGCCGATCTGTCGGTCGAGAACTACGAGCGGCTGATCGAGGCGATGCGGGTCTGGACCGGCATCCCGGACCTGCTGACACCGGGCGAGGAAAACTACCAGACGGTGGTCGCCCGCAGCATGATCCAGATGACGCAGGAGCTCAACGAAGGCTGGGGGGCGCATACCAACAACAACCCCGACAGCGGCAATGTGGGCGTCAACTGCTACACCTGCCACCGCGGCGAACAGGTGCCCAACAACGTCTGGTTCAAGCTCGGCCCGGTGAACGCCAATGCCGCGGGTTGGTCGGCGAACCAGAACCGCGCCACGGTGCAGAGCCAGTTCACCGCGCTGCCGTCGGATGCGCTCGAGAAATATCTGCTCGAGAACAATCCGATCAACGTGCACGATCTGGATGCGCGAGTGCCCCGGGACATGGCCAATCCGGCCACGATTCAGGATACCTACCGGACGTATTCGCTGATGAACTACTTCTCGAATTCGCTCGCCGTGAATTGCGTCTTCTGCCACAATAGCCGGGCTTTCTATGACCCGTCGCAGAACACGCCCCAGTGGGCCAATGCCTCGCTCGGCATCCTGATGGTGCAGGAGATCAACAACGACTGGCTTGTGCCGATCACCGATGTCTTTCCCGAGCACCGCCTCGGGCCGGTCTTCGGTGATGTCGCCAAGGTCGCCTGCGCCACCTGCCACCAGGGCTATCAACAGCCGCTGGAGGGGATGGACATGATCAGCGACTGGCCGGAACTCGCCACCACGGGCGAGCCCGTCTACGCGACCGCGGACTAGGGGCGGGGCGGTGCATAATGCCGCCCCCCTCACGGGGTTCGGACCCTTAGCCCGGTCCGATCTGCGGGGTCTCCACACCCCGGTTCCCTTCCTGCTGGCTACAGGAACCTTGCACCGTGCCGGGCACCCCCCGCGCACGGTGCCTTTTCATCGCGATGAAAGGATGCTGCCATGACCCGTCCTGTCACTCCGACGCTCGACCGCGTTGCCGGCCCCTCCGACCTCAAGGCGCTGAGCGATACCGAACTTGCGCGCCTGGCGCAGGAGTTGCGCGCCGAAACCGTGTCGGCCGTGTCCGAAACCGGCGGGCATCTGGGCTCCTCGCTGGGGGTGGTGGAACTCACGGTGGCGATCCATGCGGTGTTCAACACGCCCTTCGACAAGCTGATCTGGGATGTGGGCCACCAGTGCTATCCGCACAAGATCCTCACCGGCCGGCGCGACCGCATCCGGACCCTGCGGCAGGAAGGCGGGCTTTCGGGCTTCACCAAGCGCAGCGAATCCGAATACGACCCTTTCGGCGCGGCCCATTCCTCCACCTCGATTTCGGCCGCGCTGGGCTTCACGCTCGGGCGCGACATGGGCCAGCCCACGGGCGATGCCATCGCGGTGATCGGGGACGGCTCGATCAGCGCGGGCATGGCCTATGAGGCGCTCAACAATGCCGGTCACGAGGGACGGCGGCTGTTCGTGATCCTCAATGACAACGAGATGTCCATCGCCCCGCCCACGGGCGCGATGTCGCGCTATCTGTCGGGGCTTTACGCAGGCTCCCCGCTCGGCCCGCTCAAGGATATGGCCGAGGGGTTCGAGCGCGCGCTGCCCGGCCCGCTGCGCGACAGCGCACGCCGGGCGCGGCAACTGGTGACGGGCATGCCCGGCGGCGGCACGCTGTTCGAGGAACTGGGCTTTTCCTATCTCGGCCCGATCGACGGGCATGACATGGGCGCGCTTCTGCCGGTGCTGCGCGCGGCGCGGGCACGGGCCACGGGGCCGGTGCTGCTCCATGTCTGCACGGTCAAGGGCAAGGGCTACGAACCGGCCGAAAGCTCGGCCGACAAGTATCACGGCGTGGCGAAATTCGACGTGGCCAGCGGCACGCAGGCCAAGGGCAAGCCCGGCGCGCCCTCCTATACCTCGGTCTTCGGCAAGGCGCTGACGGAGGAGGCCGCGCGCGACCCGCGCATCATGGCCGTGACGGCCGCAATGCCCGACGGCACCGGCGTGGCGACGATGGCAAAGCGGTTTCCGTCGCGGGTCTTTGATGTGGGCATCGCCGAACAGCATGGCGTGACCTTCGCCGCCGGGATGGCCGCCAGCGGGCTGCGGCCCTTCGCGGCGATCTATTCGACCTTTCTGCAACGCGGCTACGATCAGGTGGTGCATGACGTGGCGCTGCAGAATCTGCCGGTGCGATTCGCCATCGACCGGGCGGGGCTGGTGGGCGCCGATGGCGCCACCCATGCCGGCGCCTTCGACGTGGCCTATCTGGCCAATCTGCCGAATTTCACGGTGATGGCCGCCGCCGACGAGGCCGAGCTTGTCCACATGGTCGCCACCGCGGCCGCCCATGACGCCGGCCCCATCGCCTTTCGCTATCCGCGGGGCGAGGGCACGGGCGTGGCGCTGCCCGAGCGCGGCGAGGTGCTGGAGATCGGCAAGGGCCGGGTGGTGCGCGAGGGCAGCCATGTGGCGATCCTGTCCTTCGGGGCGCATCTGGCCGAATGCATCGCCGCCGCCGAGGCGCTGGAGGCGCGCGGCGTCACCGCGACAGTGGCCGATGCGCGCTTCGCCAAGCCCCTGGACACCGCGCTGATCGCGCAACTGGCGGACCATCACGGCGCGCTGATCACCGTGGAGCAGGGGGCGGAGGGCGGTTTCGGCGCCCATGTGCTGCACCATCTGGCCCGCAGCGGGCGGCTGGACCGGGGCCTTGCCATCCGCACCATGACCCTGCCCGACCGCTTCATCGATCAGGCGAGCCCGGCGCGCATGTATGCCGAGGCCGGTCTGACCGCCGGCGATATCGCCGCCACCGCCCTGCAGGCGCTGGGCGTGGCCAGCGTGCCCGCCGCAGGCGCCGCCACGGGACGGCGCGCCTGAGCCGGGCCGTGGCCGGATCATATTCGCGTTCCTGATTGTTTCGCGCGCGAAACAATCAGGATGTGCGATGTATTGACAGAAGGTGAATTCAACAGCGCGGCGGTGCATGTCAGCGCGGGACGGTTCCGCCGGCCCACCTGCCGGGCCGAAGCCCGTTCATACCCCGCCCGGCGCGCCCCGGAGCGGCCTTGCGCCTTACCAATGGAAAAAGCCCCTCGTCGGGGCTTTTGCGCCTTTGCATGGGCGCCACGCGGGACGTTGCGCGCTTTGGCCGCCGCCGCGCGGCGGCGGGGGCGCAGTGAAAAACCCCCGAAGCACGGGGCCGCGGGGGTCGTTCGCTGGGCCTGCGGCACTCGCGTGCCCGGGCCCGACTGTGTCGTGGGCGGTGCCTGTCAGAGCAGCCCTTCGCGCTGAAGCTTCTTGCGTGCCAGCTTGCGCGCCCGGCGGATCGCTTCCGCCCGCTCGCGTGCTTTCTTTTCGGAGGGTTTCTCGAAATGCTGCCGGAGCTTCATCTCGCGAAACACACCTTCACGCTGAAGTTTCTTCTTCAGGGCACGGAGGGCCTGATCGACATTGTTGTCACGGACACTTACCTGCATGTGGTTGTCACCACCTTTCCAAGCTAGAGTTTCATCGTCTGCAGGAGGTGGCGCTATAGCAAAGCCCGGCTATGTTGTCCACCGTCCCGATCAGGAAGGAAGATGCGATGCCAAGGACGCCGCGCAAGACAGCGAAAGCAAGCGACGCACCGCCCGAAGCCGCCGCAGGGGAGGCGCAGGTGACTGGTGCGACAGAGGGCACGACAGCGGGCGCGGCGCAAGCGCAGCCGGGCGGAACCTCACCCGACGCGTCGCTCGACCGGGTGCTCGACGCCGCCTTGATGCACGTCCCCTTTGACGGCTGGAGCGAGACCAGCCTGCGCGCCGCCATCGCCGACAGCGGGGTGGAGCCGGCGCTCGCCCGGGCGCTGTTGCCGCGCGGTGCGGTCGATCTGGCCATGGCGTGGCACCGGCGCGGCGATGCGCACATGGTGGCGCGGTTGCGGGCGGAGGACCTGTCGCAGCGGCGGATGCGCGACCGGATCGCGGCCGCGGTGCGCTACCGGCTGGAAGCGGTGGAGGACAAGGAGGCCGCGCGCCGCAGCGCCACGCTTTTCGCCCTGCCGATCCATGCCGGGGACGGCGCGCGCCTGATCTGGGGCACGGCCGATCTGATCTGGACCACGCTCGGCGACCGCTCCGAGGATATCAACTGGTATACCAAGCGCTCGATCCTGTCCGGCGTCTATTCCTCGACCGTGCTTTACTGGCTGGGCGATACGAGCCCCGGCGATGCGGATACATGGGGTTTTCTGGACCGGCGGATCGACGGGGTGATGCAGTTCGAGAAGGTGAAGGCCACGCTGGGGCGCAACCCGCTGGTCAGGACGGTCTTCGCCGGCCCGCTCTGGCTGGCCGGCCGCATCCGCGCGCCTGCCGCCGACACCGGGGCCGACCTGCCCGGGCGCTGGCGCAGCGGCGACTGAGGCCAGCGCGGGGGCGCGGCAAACCACCGCCCTTGACCCTGTCTGCCCAAAGAGTATGCCTGCAGTCCGCCCGCCACGCCGGATCGGGCGTGCAGCGCAGGGAGGTCGGTGCGCCGATGGCAGTGGGCAGGGACATCGTGACATGGTTCGACGGGCGCTGGCACCGGGGCAGCGTGCCGATGATCGGTTCGGCCGATCATGGCGCTTGGCTCGGCAGTCAGGTCTTTGACGGGGCTCGCCAGTTCGAGGGGGTGCGCCCGGATCTGGACCTGCATTGCGCGCGGCTGATCCGCTCGGCCGGGGCGATGTCGATGCAGGCGCCGGTGGATGCCGCCACGATTCAGGGGCTGATGGAAGAGGGCTGCGCGATGTTTCCCGCCGATGCCGCCCTTTACCTGCGGCCGATGATGTGGGCGCGCGACAGCGCCCCGGGGATCATCGACCTGGTGCCCGACAGCACCGCCTTCGCGATCTGCATCGAAACCGTGCCGATGCCGGAGCCAGGGGCGTTTTCGCTGACCGTCTCGCCCTATCGCCGGCCCCATCCCGATACCGCCATGACCGAGGCCAAGGCCGCCGCGCTTTACGCCAACAACGGCCGCATCATGGCCGAGGCCCGGGCGCGCGGTTTTTCCAATGCGCTCTCGCTCGACCCCTATGGCCATGTGGCCGAGACCGCCTCGACCAATGTCTTCGCGGTGCGTGACGGTGTGGTCTTCACGCCCGTGCCGAACGGTACTTTCCTCGCCGGGATCACCCGGCGGCGCGTGATCGCGCTTTTGCAAGCCGACGGGGTGGAGGTGGTCGAAACCTCCATGAGCGTGGAGGATTTCGCCAGCGCCGACGAGATTTTCGTGACCGGTAATATCGCCAAGGTCATGCCCGTCGCCCGGTTCGAGGGCCGCAGCCTTCCGCCGGGGCCCGTTGCTGCGCGGGCGCGGGCGCTTTACTGGGATTACGCGCTTTCTCGCTGATGGCCCGGCGTGAAACCCGCGGCGTGAACATGAACCGAAGGAGCCTGGGATGAGCCTGCCCGACACCATGCGCGCCATCGAGATATCGGCCCCCGGTGGCCCCGAGGTGCTGCGCCCCGCCACCCGCCCCGTGCCGCGCCCCGGCCCGGGGCAGGTGCTGATCCGGCTGGCCTTTGCCGGCGTGAACCGCCCAGACGCGCTGCAGCGCGCCGGCAGCTATGCCCCGCCCCGCGGCGCCTCCGACCTGCCGGGGCTGGAAGGCGCGGGCCATGTGGCCGCCACCGGCCCGGGCGTGACCCGCTGGCGCGATGGCGATGCGGTCACCGCGCTGCTGCCCGGGGGCGGCTATGCCGAATATGCGCTGACACACGAGGCCCACGCCCTGCCGGTGCCGGGGGCCATGCCGCTCGATGCGGCGGCGGCCCTGTGCGAGACCTACTTTACCGTCTGGAGCAATGTCTTTCAGCGCGCCGGCCTGTGCGGGGGCGAGCGGCTTCTGGTGCATGGCGGCAGCTCCGGCATCGGCACCACCGCAATCCAGCTGGCCGCCGCGCGCGGCGCGCGGGTCTTTGCCACCGCCGGCAGCGACGAGAAATGCGCCGCCTGCGAGCGGCTCGGGGCGGAACGGGCGATCAACTACCGCAGCGAGGATTTCGTGGATGTATTGCGCGCGGCGGGCGGGGCCGATGTGATCCTCGACATGGTGGGCGGCGAGTATCTGCCGCGCAATGTCCGCGCGCTGGCCGATGACGGCCGGCTCGTGCAGATCGCCTTTTTGAGCGGGCCCAAGGTGGCGCTGAACTTCGCGCAGGTGATGGTGCGGCGGCTCACGATCACCGGCTCCACCCTGCGGCCGCAATCGGATCTGGCCAAGGCCCGGATCGCCGAGGATCTGCAGCGCGAGGTCTGGCCGCTCCTGGCCTGCGGTCGCATCGCGCCGGTGATGGACCGGTTTTTCGATCTGGAGCAGGCCGCCGAGGCCCATGCGCGGCTGGAATCCTCGGTTCATATCGGCAAGATCGTGCTGCGCATCTAGCATCGCATCGGCACCTGCGCGGCGCTGCATAGGCCCGCGGGCGATTCGGCCCGCGGGCGATTCGGCCTCGCCTTTCCCGCCACGGGCGCCTTCGGAGCGGCTTTTGTGCGGAATCGGGCAAAAATGAGGCGACAGGCGCCGTAGCGGGACCGGAGACAGGACGGAAACAATCTGTTTCCTGCCGATTCGCGGCCCGGGCGGCCTGCCGGCTTGCTTTCACGCCTTCGCCGCAATATCACCATATTTGCGAGGTGGGGGCCTCGATCTCGATAAGGAGTTAAGGCTATGGGGATGATCCGTTCCACGATAATCGCCGCATCGTTCGCCTTGGGGGCGTCGGCCGCATCGGCGACGACGGTCACCTTGCAGCAGCAGTCGGCCAGTGACGTGTTCGCCGGTGGCGGTGCCGCCAACGTTCGCGTGCAACTCGACTCGACCACCTACAACGCCAATGCCGGCGGGTTTCGCGTGACCGATGGCACCAACGATTTCATCGCATGGTGCCTCGATCTGGTGAACAACCTGAGCCTGCCGAGCGTCTATTCGGTCACGAGCACGCCGTTCAGCAACACCACGGGCACGTTTTCGGCCTCGGTGCAGCACAACCTGCAACGGCTGTTCAACACCAGCTACCGTGATCTCGATCTCGACGACAACGTCCAGTCGGCCGGGTTCCAGCTCGCGCTCTGGGAAATCGTCTATGAGGGCGATCCCAACCTGACGCTGAACTCGGGCGATCTGCGCTGGGTCGGCGGCAACAGCGACGCCCGCACCGCGGCGAATACGTTTCTCAACAACCTCGACGGACCGGAGACGGAGGAATGGGTCCTCACCTTCTTCGAATCCGGCAAGGACAAGTATGGCAACCAGATCAGCCAGAACCTCGTGAAGGTCGCGCCGATCCCGCTGCCGGCTGCGGTCTGGATGCTGGGCGGTGGCATCGTGCTGATGGGCGCCGTTGCGCGCCGTCGTCGCAAGGCCGAAAGCGCCTGACGCGTCTGCAGCGAAACGGAATTGACGAGGGGGCCGCTTGCGGCCCCCTTTGCATTGGCGCGGGCCCCGGATTTCGCAAGCCCAAATCCCGCGGACGGATGGGGGCGCCGCGGGATCGTTCAGCGCGGCGGCAGCAGATCGGCGCTGCGCCGGCTGCAGGCGCGCTCGGCCACATCGGGCGCACAGGCGCGGGGTGACAGATCGCTTCGCAGGCACAGCCGCACCTCGCGGATCACCGCGCCGCGGCACATCACCGCCACGCCCTCCGGCGTCGCTCCGGGGAGCGCTGTGGCGAAAGCTTCGGCAAGCTCGGATGGTGGCAGGCTCCGGGTCTGATCGGTGCCGCTGATCTCCGCCGGCGGATCCAGCGCCTCGAACGCAAGCCGCGACAGCGCGAAATAGGAGTCCGCGCTCATCCCGGCACAGGTGCCGTGCTTGCGCCACTGATGCCACGCAAGCCCGCTGCTGCCCATGATGTCGACCATCGCCGCTGTCTGGGCGCGCGATGGGTCGCGCGCTTCGGTGTCGCAGAATTCCGGCCATCCGCCGGCCTCGTATTGCGGCCAGAGCCCGTGCAGCATCCAGCCCTTGCCGGTGCCGGGTGCGCAGCGCTCGTCCTCGCGTGCATCGCCCTCGATGGCGCACCAGCCCGGCATCCAGCTGACCGCGAGCAGGTAGTAGTCGAAATCCGCATCGGCACTGGCCGGGGTGGAGCCGTTGCCCGTTTGCTCCGGGCCAAGGGTCACCCCCCGCAGCCCCACGCCGATCACGCCCAGCCCGATCACCGCAAGCAGAAGCGCCCGCCTTACACGTCTACGCATTTGCCCTTCCCTCGCCGGTCCTGCCTGAGTATATACCGGGGCGACTCCCCGAAAGCGAGGATCAGCGGCCCGGCGCCGCAGCCGTTTTCCCGGCGCGGGAGAGATGTATGCTCAGGAGGCCCGAATGACCAAACCGCTCATGGCAAAGGCGACCGCCGTCTGGCTGGTCGACAATACCACGCTCACCTTCCGTCAGATCGCCGAATTCTGCGGCCTGCACGAACTGGAGGTGCAGGGCATCGCCGATGGCGACGTGGCGACAGGGGTCAAGGGTTTCGATCCGATCGCCAACAACCAGTTGGACCAGTCCGAGATCGACAAGGCCGAGAAAGACGCCTCTTATGACCTGCGGCTCAAGTACAACCCGGCCGCGGTGGGCGAGGAAAAGCGCCGCGGCCCGCGCTACACGCCGCTGTCCAAGCGGCAGGAGCGGCCGGCGGCGATCCTGTGGCTGGTGAAATTCCATCCCGAACTGACCGACGGCCAGATTTCGCGCCTCGTCGGCACGACCAAACCCACGATCCAGTCGCTGCGCGACCGCACGCATTGGAACATCGCCAATATCCAGCCGATCGATCCGGTGGCGCTGGGGCTGTGCAAGCAGTCCGAACTGGATCGCGCCGTGCAGCAGGCCGCGCGCAAGAAGGCCTCCGAGGGGGTGGTGATGTCGGATGACGAACGGCGCAAGCTGGTGTCCACGGAAACGTCTCTCGGGATGGCGCCGGAGCCGAAGATCCCCGCTTCCATCGCCGGGCTGGAGAACTTTTCGCTGACCGGCACGCCGGCGACGACGGAAGAGGCCGAAGAGGCAAAGCCCGCCGATTACAGCGACGCCGACAGCTTTTTCAACCTGCCCGACAGCGACGATCAGAACGACGACGAGGACGACGACGACCCGCGGCGCTGAGGGCAGCGCGGCAGCGGCAGGGCGGGTCAGGCGGCGTCCTGGCCCGTTTTCTGTTTGCCCGTTGCTTCGTCCCGGGCGGACCATTTTCCGACCGCAAGCCGCGGCGCCTCGTCATGGGAATCGGCCAGCCCCTCGCGCGACAGCAGGATCGCAACGGGCCGCATCTGAGGGATCTGGGCGCAGACGATCATCACAGCCACCATGATCGGCACCGCCAGAAACATGCCCGGTATCCCCCAGACCAGCCCCCAGAAGGCCAGCGACATGATGATGCCGAAGGATGACAGCCGCAGCGCCCTTCCCATCAGCATCGGGTCGATGATGTTGCCGATCAGGAACTGGACCGCGCCGGCCAGCACGAACACCGCCAGCGTGATGAACGGATCGGCCACCTGAATGAAGGTGACCACCGCCACCACCAGTGTCACGATGATCGAGCCGAGGTTGGGGATGAAGTTGAGGATGAAGGTCAAGATCCCCATCGCCGCCGCGAATTCCAGCGAAAAAGCCGACATGATCAGGAAAACCAGCAGGCCCGTTGCCGCGCTGACGAGCGATTTGACCAGCAGGTAATAGTTCACGTTGCGGATGATCGCCCCGATCACCCGGCTGATCCGTTCGGCCTGCGCGCGGTCGCCCACGAGGTTTTCCAGCTTGGTCGAGAACCAGATACGTTCGGCGAACAGGAAGGCGACGAAAAGGATGATCAGCACCACCGCCGACAACAGGTTGCCGGCCTGACCCGCGGCGGTGCGCAGATAGGTGCTGAACTGGATCGAGCGCATGGAGGTCAGAACCGCGGCCTCCACATCCTCGCCCATGAAGGAAAAGGCGCTGGCGATGGCGAACTGCGCCTGTTCGGTATAGGCCAGCGTGGTGGACAGCACCGTGTTGACCTGCGACAGCACCAGCCCCGACAGCGTCAGCAGCCCCGAAGCGATGAGCGCCACCGCAAAGACGCTGGCCAGCCAGTTGGTGATCCGCAGCGACCCGATTCGCAGCCGCGCGATCGAATTGATTGCATCCGAGGTCAGCGAAAAGAGAATGATGGCGATGGCGAGCGAGATCAGCACGAACTTTGCCGCGATCAGCATGTAAAGCACGATGGCGAAGGCGATGATGCCCATCAGCCATGTCTGCAGCCGGAATTTCTCGCCAAAGGTCAGCCGTGCGTGGGGCAACGGCAGGTTGGGGTCGTGGCCGGTTTTGTCGTGGCTCTCCATGAAACGCGTCCGGTTGCGGGCCCGCCCCACGGCCCTTTGGTGGATCGGCGCGACGCGCCCTGGCACGCCTGCCTTTCCCTGGTTCTAATGTTGCAGCCGGCCCATATCAAGCGATTGGCCGCAACGATGCGGCGTGCGGCGGCGCGCAGGGCCGTCCTGCCCAACAAGACGGCGCAGCACGGGTATGCGGCACATCGGCCCCGGTTTGCGCCCCATCGGGCCCGCGCCCGATCAGTTGCTGCGCGACGGGTC
>SKUV01000291.1 GCA_007129775.1 Paracoccaceae bacterium
CGGCAGGGCGTGCTGCCGGCAGAGGCCCGCGCGCGCCCCGGCGCCGCGGCGGCGGACAGCATCCTCGGTCATGCCGATGTGCGCCGGATGCTCGCCACCATGCGGGCAGAGGTTTTCGCCGCCCGCGCGCTGGCGCTCGATTGCGGCGTCGCGATCGATATGGCTGCGGCGATGGGTCGGGCCGAAGGGCCGGGGCGAGAATGGGCCGCCCGTGCCGCGCTGCTGACGCCCATCGTCAAGGCTCATGGCACCGAGATCGGCGTGGAGGTCGCCGGCATGGGCATTCAGGTTCACGGCGGCATGGGCTATGTGGAAGAAACCGGTGCCGCGCAGATTTTGCGCGATGTGCGGGTGACGACGATCTACGAGGGCACGAACGGGATTCAGGCGATGGACCTTGCCGGGCGCAAACTGGCCGACGGGGGCGAGGCGGCCTTTCGCCTGATCGACGAGGTGCAGGCGGCGGCCGAGACGGCACGCACCGATCACGCCGATCTTGCCGGCCGGGTCTGGGACGCCGCCGAGGCGCTGCGCGAGGGCACCGAATGGATGACGGCGCAGCCGCTCAACGCCCGCTTTGCCGGCGCCGCGCCTTATCTGCGCGCCTTTGCCCGGGTTCTGGGTGGTCACTACCATCTGCGCTCGGCCTGCGCCGATGCCGCGCGCATCCCGCTTGCGACGTTCTTCATCCGTCGGCTGCTGCCCGAACACCTGGGCCTTCTCGCTCATGCGCGCGAGGGCGATGCCGGGCTTTATGCCCTGGGCGATGCGGATCTGGCCTCGTGAGCGAAGCCCTGCACTTTCCCCATGCCGCCGCCCCGCCGCCCGGCGAGGCGGTCGAGATCGCCCCCGGCGTGCTGTGGCTGCGCCTGCCGCTGCCCATGCGGCTCGATCATGTGAATAGCTATGCCCTCGACGATGGCGACGGCTGGACGATCGTCGATACAGGCATCGATTCGGCCCGCGCGCGGGGCATCTGGGGCGCAATCCTGTCCGGCCCGCTGGCAGGCCGCCCGGTGCGGCGCGTGCTGGTCACCCATCACCACCCCGATCACATGGGCCTTGCCGGCTGGTTCCGGGCCGAACACGGCGCCGAATTGTGGACGACCCGCACTGCATGGCTCTTTGCCCGGATGCTGGTGCTCGACGAGCAGCCGCGCCCGGCGCCCGAGACGCTGGCCTTCTGGCGCGCGGGCGGGATGCCGGCCGGGATGCTCGCCGCGCGGGCGGGCGAGCGGCCCTTCAACTTCGCCGATGTGGTGGCGCCCCTGCCGCTCGGGTATCGGCGCATCGGCGCGGGCGAGGTGCTGCGCGCCGGCGGCCGTGACTGGCTGGTGCGCATGGGATATGGCCATGCGCCGGAACATGCCACGCTCTGGAGCCGCGATTGCGATCTGGTGATCGGGGGCGATCAGTTGCTGCCCGGCATCACGCCCCATCTGGGCGTCTATGCAACCGAGCCCGAGGCCGACCCGGTGGCCGAATGGCTTGCCTCCTGCGCTGCACTGGCCGAGGTGGCGCGGCCCGGCCATCTGGTCTTGCCCGGCCACAAGCTGCCCTTTACCGGTCTGCCCTTGCGGCTGCGCCAGATGATCGCGCATCACGAGGGCGCGCTCGACCGGCTGGAGGCCCGTCTTGACCGGCCGCGCCGCGCGGTGGAGTGCTTCACGGCACTTTTCGGGCGCGAGATCGAGGCGAGCCAGTTCACCCTCGCGCTGGGTGAGACGGTCGGGCACCTCAACCACCTGCGGGCCACGGGCCGCGCCGGGCGGCACCGGGGCGCGGATGGTGCGTGGCTGTGGCAGTCCACTGCGGCGAAGGGGCGGCGCCCGGCGCCGGCCGCGACTGTCGCTGCCGACGGGGGGCAGGGCTGAGGCCGGGAACAGGCGGGCGACAGGAGGGCGCTATGGGCGATGCGGACAATCTGGCGGGGATTATCCGGGAACGGGCGGGGGCGGCGCCGGTGCGGCTCGGGCTGGTGCTGGGTTCGGGGCTGGGGCACATGGCCGAGGCGGTGGCGGGCGTGGCCATAGATTACGCCGATCTGCCGGGCTTTCCCCATGCCGGCGTTGCCGGGCACGCGCCGAAACTGGTGATCGGCGATCTGGAGGGGGTGCGGATCGCCGTTTTCGGCGGGCGCGCGCATTACTACGAAACCGGCCGCGCCGATGCCATGCGCCTGCCGTTGGAGACCCTGCGCGCGCTGGGCGCCGAGGCGCTGATCCTGACCAATGCCGCAGGATCGCTGCGCAGCGACATCCCGCCCGGCGCGCTGATGCTGCTGTCGGATCACATCGATTTTTCGGGCCGCAACCCGCTGATCGGAGAACCCTCGCCCGACCGTTTCGTGCCGCTGGCCGATGCCTATGACCCGGGGCTGCGCGCCGCCATGCGGGCCGCCGCCGAGGCCGAAGGCGTGGCCCTGCCCGAGGGCGTCTATGCGTGGTTTTCCGGCCCGAGTTTCGAGACACCGGCCGAGATTCGCGCCGTGGGCATTCTCGGCGCCGATGCCGTGGGCATGTCCACCGTGCCCGAGGTGATCCTCGCGCGGTTTCTGGGGCTGCGGGTCGCGGCGGTATCGAACATGACCAACATGGCCGCGGGGCTGAGCGACGAGTCGCTGAGCCACGCCCATACCATCGCGACCGCGCCGCAGGGCGCGGCCAAGCTGGAACGGGTGCTGCGCCGGTTTTTGCGCGATATGGCCTGACCGTGGCCCGCGGGCCGCTGCGCCGGGGCCAGGCTTGGCGCAATGGGGCGCCGGCTGCGAAATTCATCGGAAAAAACCGCCGGACCCTTTGCACTTTGCCCCCTCAGGTGGCATAGCCCTAGGCCATTGCGGGCCATTCGGGCGCGGGCATTGTCGTGCAGATCTACCTTCCCATCGCCGAGCTTTCGGTCAACGCCTTCCTGATCCTCGGGTTGGGTGGCGTGGTGGGCATGCTGTCGGGCATGTTCGGGGTGGGCGGCGGGTTCCTGATCACGCCGCTTTTGTTCTTCATCGGCATTCCGCCGGCGGTGGCGGTGGCCACGGGCGTCAATCAGGTGGTGGCTTCGTCGGTTTCGGGCGTGCTGGCGCATCTCAAGCGCAAGACGGTCGATCTGCGGATGGGGATGGTGCTGCTGGCCGGCGGGCTGGTCGGGTCGGTGATCGGTGTCTGGGCCTTCAACCGGCTGAGCGCGATGGGCCAGATCGATCTGGTGGTGGAACTGTCCTATGTGCTGTTTCTGGGGGTCATCGGGGCGCTGATGCTGCGCGAAAGCCTCGCTGCCATGCGCCGCGCACGCCAGCCCAACGCGCCCCGGCGCCGGCTGCATCAGCACCTCTGGGTGCACAAGTTGCCGCTGAAGATGAAGTTCCGGGCCTCGGGGCTTTACATCAGCGTGATCCCGCCCGTGCTTGTCGGTCTCGCGGTCGGGGTGATGGCCGCGATCATGGGGGTGGGTGGCGGCTTTCTGATGGTGCCGGCGATGATCTATCTGCTGGGGATGCCGACCAAGGTCGTGGTCGGCACGTCGCTTTTCCAGATCATCTTCGTCGCCGCCTTCACCACGGTCATGCATGCCACGGCCAACCAGTCGGTGGATCTGATCCTTGCCTTCTACCTGATGCTGGGCGGTGTGATCGGCGCGCAACTGGGCACGCGGCTGGGGCTGCGCCTGAAGGCCGAGCAGTTGCGTATCCTGCTGTCGTTTCTGGTGCTCGCCGTGGCGGCCAAGATCGGCTATGACCTGCTGGCGACGCCGGCGGAGCTTTTCGATGTGCGGGTGGAGGGGCGGTGGTGATCCGGTTGCTCGCCCTTCTGGCCGCGTTTGTCGCGCTGGCGTTGCCCTTGCGGGCCGAAGAGGTGCTGGCCGGGCTCAGCCAGAACCGGGTCGCGCTCACGGCCAGTTTCGACGGCTCCGAAATCCTCGTCTTCGGCGCGATTCGTCGCGAGGCGCCGATCGATGAGGATCATGGCGCGCTCAACGTGATCGTCACGATCGAGGGGCCGTCGGCGCCGGTGACCGTCTGGCGCAAGGCCCGGCGGGCGGGCATCTGGGTGAATACCGACCATGTGCGCATCCGGCTCGCGCCGAGTTTCTACGCCGTGGCGACAAGCGCGCCTTTCGACGAGGCCATCCTGCCCGAGGCCGACGAGCGCTATCGCGTCTCGGTTCCGCGTGCGATCCGCGCCCTTGGCGCCGCGCTTGAGGAAACGCCGATCTTCACCGAGGCGCTCATACGCATCCGCGAGCGATCAGGGCTTTACCAGTTGCTGGAGGGCGCGGTCGAGATCGAGCGCGACACGCTGTTCCGCACCACGATCACGCTGCCCTCGAACCTGACGGAGGGGCGTTATGTCACCCGCATCCTGCTGACCCGCGGGGGCGAGGTGATCGACCGCTACGAGACCGGGATCGACGTGCGCAAGGCCGGGCTGGAACGGATGCTCTATCAGATGGCGCACCGGCAGCCGGTGCTTTACGGGATTCTGGCGGTGCTGCTGGCGACGATGCTCGGCTGGGGCGCCTCGGTCGCGTTCCGCCGCTTCTGAGCGGGGCTCAGAAGGCCTTGAAGGTCATCGTCGTGAGCGTTCGGTTGATGCCGGGGATGTCGAACAGGTGTTCCGACAGATAACGGCCGATATCCTGATCCTCGGGGATGTAGAGCTTGGCGATCAGGTCGTATTCGCCCGAGGTCGAGAAAAGCTCCGACACGACCTCGCGATCATAGATCGCATCCGCGACCTCGTAGGTCTTGCCGGGCTGACAGCGGAACTGGACGAAAACGCAGCGCATCGGGGCCTCCGGTGTTTGCCGCACCCTAAGCCAGAAGCGGGACCGGAGGAAAGGGGAAGCTGGCGCGCCCATCCGCGGCATCGCCCGCGCAGCGAGGGCGCCACCGTGCCGAACTTGAGCCGTGTCGCGCGCCGCTCAGGGGCGCAGATTGTTCATCATGTCGCGGTTGGCGCAGAAATCAGGGGCTTCGGGCGCGGTGCCGGTGGCCGCCTTGCGCGCCTCGTTCACTTCAAGCCAGCTTTCGCAGAAATCCGCAGCCTCGCAGCGCGCGCAGCGCAGCACGGCATCGCGCAGGATGTCGGCGGTCACCTCGCCGGCCAGAAGCGCATCGCCGAAATCGGCCTCCACCGTCTCGGCCATCCGATACATCAGCGTGCCGTTCTCGTCGATCCGTGCAAGCAGGGTCATGGCGGTCTCCTCCCGGTCTCGAAAGCTGCAGGCTTCTCCTGCGGGGCAGGGCCTGACGACGATCTTGGGGGCCATGGTGGGCGGCGGGCCCGGGGAAAGCCATGATCTGGATCAAACGGGCCCCGCGCCGCTGCCCGGGGTCGGGCGGCGCCCTCAGCCGCCGGCGCGCAGGCGCGCCACTTCGGCGCGAACGACCTCGATGCGCTGGGCGTTGGGCGGATGGGTGCCGAGGAACCTGTTGCCCGGGTCGGGGATGCGGCTGAAATAGGCGGCACCCCGTTCCGGGTCGTGGCCGGCGCGAAAGGCGATGACCGCGCCCAGCCGGTCGGCCTCCAGTTCGAATTCGCGCGAGAAGGTGCGCGCGCCCACCGTGGCGCCGATATCCTGCGCCGCCCGCACCCCGCCGGTATCCGCCCCGCCCGCCGCCGCCAGCGCCCCGAGGATCAGCGCGCCGGCCAGCGCCGTCTGCCGGGTGCGCGGCAGGTGCCCCTTGATGTGGTGGGCGGCCTCATGGCCCAGGATGAAGGCCAGTTCATCCTGATTGCGGGCATCGGCGATCAGCGCCAGAGTGAAGCCCAGCACCGGACGGCCCGACCGGTCCACCGTCTGGAAGGCATTGGGCCCGACGCCGGGCCGGTCATCCACCACGATCAGGAAATCGCAGTTCAGCCGGGGCGCGCGGGCACGGCATTCGCGCTCGGCCACGGGTTCGACGCGGGCCACCACCTCGGCGAAATTGCGCGCGGCCGTCGCGGCATCGAGTCGCGCCGGGGTCGCCGTGGCGGCCGCCGGGGGCGGGGCCGGGGCCGGTGGGGCCATGCAACCGCCCAGAAGGAAGGCCACGAGAAGGAGTTTCGCGCGCATCTGTCCTGTCCTGTCGCGGCGCCCTGCATCGGGGCGCGGCTTTTTCCGGGGCGTGCGCGGGGACGGCGCGCCCGCCACATACGTCACAGGATAGCAGCCCCGCAGGCCCAGGCCAGCCCCCAGAGCCCGCCACGGCGCAAGCGCTCACGCGGCTGTGTAGAGGCTTTACCCGTGCTGCCGCGGGGCTATCTGGTCGCCCATGACCAAACCGACCGACACCGCCGTTCTTTACAACGGGCAATGCCCGATCTGCTCGCGCGAGATCGCCCATTACCGGCGGGCGGCCGAGGCCGGCGGCCATCCGCTGCGCTTCGACGATCTGCACGAGGCCGATCTGGCCGCATGGGGCGTGAGCGCCGAAGAGGCGCGCCGTCGCCTGCACGTGCTGGAAGGCGGGCGCCTGCTGGTGGGCGTGCCGGCCTTTCTGGCGCTCTGGCGGGCCTTGCCGGGCTGGCGCTGGCTGGCGCGCATCGTGGGCCTGCCGGGGGTGCAGCAGGTGGCGGGGCTCGTTTATGACCACGCGCTCGCCCCGGCGCTTCATGCGCTCGACCGCTGCCGCCGTCGCGCCGCATCGCGCGCGCCATAGACCGCCGACGCCATAGCCGCACGAGGCCCTCGAAGGCTCGCGCACTGGCCCAGCAGGCTTTGGCGGGCTGTTGGAAAAGTGTCCCGCACCACGCCTGCCACAGGTTCCGCCCGGGCGACCAGCCCGGGCCGCGCCCCCGCGCACACAGCAAAGGGCGCACCGGGCGGCGGCGCGGCGAAGGCTCGGCGCGGCGCGGGGTTGACGCGGCGGCCCGGCCCTGCATTTCCTCAAGGGCCGGTGAAGAAGTAGCGGCGGGCGGAGGGCATGGCCACAGCGGCTGAAACCGAGATTGCGGTGATCGGGGCGGGGGTTGTCGGCCAGTCGATCGCCCTGCGTCTGGCCGAGGCCGGGCATCAGGTGCTCGCCATCGCCCCGGAGGACCCGGGCGACGGCGCCTCTTACGGCAATGCCGGCGTGATCGCCGATGACGCGGTGCTGCCGGTGGGCACCCCCGACGTTCTGCGCCGGCTGCCGGCGCTGCTGCTGGACCGGATGAGCCCGCTGGCCATTCGCCGCGCGGCGCTGCCCACGCTCGCGCCGTGGCTGATCCGCTTTGCGTGGCAGTCACTGCCCGGTCAGGCCCGGCGCAATGCGCAGGCGATCGCGGCGCTTCTGGCCGGGTCCGCCGATGGCTGGCGCCGGCTTGCCGCCGATATCGGCGCGGCGGATTTGCTGCGCCAGAGCGGCTCGCTCTACCTTTACGACAGCGCGGCGGCGCTCCGCCGGGCGCGGTCCGAACTGGAGTGGCGCAAGGTGCATGGCGTGCGGGTGGAGCTGTTGACAGCGGCGGAACTGGGCCAGTTGGAGCCGGGCCTGCCTGTCGGGGTGGCCGAGGGTGCGGCCTATTTTCCCGACACGCTTTCGGTCATCGACCCGGGCCGGATGCTCGACCGGCTGGGCGCGGCCGCCGCCGCGGCCGGGGCGGGC
>SKUV01000201.1 GCA_007129775.1 Paracoccaceae bacterium
GGCCGGGAAAGGGATGACGGCCGATGAAGCTGTCGGGCAGGCCCAGTTCGCGGCCCAGCGCGCGCACCTCGTCCTTGAACAACTCGCGCAGCGGCTCCAGCAGCTTCAGCCCCATCTTTTCGGGCAGCCCGCCGACATTGTGGTGGCTCTTGATCGTGACCGAGGGCCCGCCCGAAAAGCTGACGCTTTCGATCACATCGGGATAGAGCGTGCCTTGTGCGAGGAACTCCGCGCCCTCGATCTCGGCGGCGTATTTCTGAAAGACATCGATGAACAGCCCGCCGATGGTCTTGCGCTTGACCTCCGGGTCCGACACGCCGTCGAGCGCGCCGAGGAACAGTTCGGCCTCTTCGGCATGGATCAGCGGGATGTTGTAATTGTCGCGGAACATGGTGACGACTTCCTGCGCCTCGCCCTGCCGCAACAGCCCGTGATCGACGAAGACGCAGGTCAGTTGATCTCCGATCGCCTCGTGGATCAGCACGGCCGCAACCGAACTGTCGACCCCGCCCGACAGCCCGCAGATAACCCGCCGGTCGCCCACCTGCGCGCGGATGCGCGCGATGGCCTCCTCGCGATAGGCGCCCATGGTCCAGTCACCGGCAAAGCCCGCCTCGCGCACGAAATTGGCGTAGAGCTGCGCGCCGTTCGGCGTATGGTGCACCTCGGGGTGGAACTGCACGGCATAGAGCCGGCGCTCCGGATCGGCGGTGATGGCGAAGGGCGCGTTGGGCGATGTGCCGAAGACATGAAAGCCCGGCGCGATGGCGGCGACATGGTCGCCATGGCTCATCCAGACCTGTTCGCGCCCACCTTCGAACCAGCCTTCGAGAAAGGGCAGCCCCGCCTTTGTCGGCGTGACCCATGCGCGGCCGAATTCGGCGGTGCCGTGGCCACGCTCCACCCGGCCGCCCAGCATCTGCATCATCACCTGCTGGCCGTAGCAGATGCCGAGGATGGGCACGCCGAGGGCAAAGACGCTTTCGGGCGGGCGCGGGGATCCTTCGTCGATCACGCTGGCCGGCCCGCCAGAGAAGATCACCGCCTTCGGCGCGAATTCGGCCAGAAAGGCATCGGTGACGTTCTGATAGGGATGGATTTCGCAATAGACGTTCAACTCCCGCAGGCGGCGCGCGATCAGTTGCGTCACCTGGCTGCCGAAGTCGATGATGAGGAGGCGGTCGTGGGCGATCTGGGTCATGCCTTCGGATAGGCCGCCCGGATGGGCTGCGCAAGGGGGATGCGCGCCCCCGATGCGCCCCCGGCGCCCCCCGGGCGCGCGCGCCCACCGCGCTCAGGGCATCAGCCGCGCCACATAACCGGGCAAGGCAAAGGCCGCGGCATGGACCTCGGGCGTGTAATAGGCGCAGTCGATCCCGGCCGCATCGAAGCGTGCGCGCAAGTCCGCCAGCGGGGTCTCGCGCGCCGTCCCGTCGCTGCCCCAGCCGAAGGCCATCGGCCCGCCGGAATAGGTGGGGATCGTGGCCAGATAACAGCCCCAGTCGGAAAAGAGCGCCTTGAAGGCCCGCATCGTGTTGGTCAGTTCCTCCCCCTGCAGGAAGGGCACGCCGTTTTGCGTCACGATGATGCCACCGGGCGCCAGACGGCGGCGGGCATGGCCGTAGAATGTATCGGTGAAAAGCACCTCGCCCGGGCCGACCGGATCGGTCGAATCGACGATGATCACATCGAAGGCCGCGCCGTCCTCGCGCATGAAGGCCGCGCCGTCGGCGATCACCAGATCCAGCCGCGGATCGTCGAACGCGCCCTGCGACAGGTCGGGCAGGTATTCCCTGGAGAAATCCACCACGCCGGCGTCGATCTCGACCATGGTGACATGCTCCACCCCGCGATGGCGCAGCACCTCGCGCGCCATGCCGCCATCGCCGCCGCCGATGATCAGGACCCGCCGCGCCGCGCCATGGGCGAAGATCGGCACATGGGCCATCATCTCGTGATAGATATAATTGTCGCCTTCGGTCGTCTGCACCACATCGTCAAGCGTCAGCACCCGGCCGAAGCGGCCGTTCTCGAACACCCGCAGGCGCTGGTGCGCGGTCGCGCTGTCATACAGCACCCGGTCCACGCGCAGCGATTGCGCGTGATCCGGGTGCAGCTTTTCCGTCATCCATTCGGTCATGCCGCCGCCTGGTCGCAGACCAGACCATCGCCGCGCAGCAACTCCTTGACCCGCACGTCATCGGTATGGAACGCCGCCTTGAGCACATCGACGGCCCGCCAGGGATCGGCATCGCCGCACATGAAGACATCGAAGGCGCCATAGCCGATTTCGGGCCATGTGTGCACGCTGATATGGCTTTCGGCCAGCACGGCGACCCCGCTCACCCCTTGCGGGCTGAACTTGTGGGTGTGGATGTGCAGCAGCGTGGCGCCGCAATGCTCCACGCAGTCGCGAAAGGCGCGCTGGATGCGCGCCTCGTCATCGAGCCCGTGGCCATTGACCACCTCGATGATCAGATGCGTGCCGGCGAACACACGTCCGTCGCGGCGGATGAAATGATCCTCGCGCTCCGCCTCGGCCAGCTGATCGAGTTGCGCCGGGGTGACCCGGGGCGAGAGGTCGTGCACGGCTTTGCAGCCACGGAGGTCTTCCGCGTGGGCGCCAGTCTCCAGACCGATCCCCAGTTGGAAGAGGTTGGCGTCTTTCATGGCGCTCCCCTTCTTTCCAGCAGACGAATCCAGAGGTTCCTTAGCGCCCCCCCGACGGGCGCATGGCGCCGCGGCGAAGTTGGGATCGGTCCCTCTCGTGCGGGGGCACATATGCGTTCGGACCGAGTCGATCAAGCACCGATTTGTGCCGCCTTCCCGTTTTCCGCCGCAGCGCCAAGGTGTTGTTTCAATATCACGCCCCGGGCCGGAACAGCGTCACGACACCTTTGCGCGACGCGGTGAAATGCTCCTTCCGGCGGGTTCGTGCCCCAGCGCAAATTGCATCGCGCGGCCCAGATCCTCCACCCGGATCGGCTTGCCCACATGGCGCACGAAGCCGGCGTCGAGATATTCCTGCACCTGATGGTGCATGGCATTGGCGGTCACGGCGATGGCCGGGGCGGGCCGGCGGCCGAGCCGCGCCTCCAGCGCGCGGATCTCGGCCAGCGCCTCGGGGCCCGTCATGTCGGGCATCGAGATATCGAAAAGCAGCAGGTCGAAGCACTCGGACTGCGCGGCGGCCACGGCATCGATGCCGCCGGCGACCACCCTTGCCCCGACCCCCAGACGCTCCAGAAACTTTTCCATCAGCAGGCGATTGGTGGCATTGTCATCGGCCACGAGCGCCACCAGCCCCGCCGGCAAGGCAGGCAGTTCCGGCCCTGCCTCGGCCTCCGCCGCAGCCGTCACCGCGGTCGCCTGTGCCGGCGCCAGTGGCAGGCTGACCCGAACGATGGTGCCCCGGCCCTCGGCGGTGTCGATCTCGATCGTGCCGCCCATCAGCCTGACCAGCTTGCGGCTGATCGACAGGCCCAGCCCGGTGCCGCCGTAGCGGCGGCTGATGGAACTGTCGGCCTGCACGAATTCATCGAAGATGCGGGCCTTCTGCTCGGGGCTCAGGCCGATGCCGGTGTCGCGCACCTGCAATTCCAGCGGGCCGTCGGCCTTGCCCGCGACGATCACGGTGACGCTGCCGCGATCGGTGAACTTGATCGCGTTGCTGACGAGGTTGTGCAGCACCTGCAGGATGCGGTGTTCGTCGCCGTTGCGCGGCTTGCGCGCCTCGGGCGCCAGCTGCACGCTGAAGCGCAGCCCCTTTTCGCTGGCCTTGAGGCGGTGCAGCGATTCGACCCTCCGGGCAAGCTCGGCCGGGACGAAATCGGCCATGGACAGGTCCAGAAGCCCGGCTTCGATCTTGGAGAAATCCAGAATGTCGTTGAGAATCGTCGCCAGCGCATCGCCCGAATCGCGGATCACCGAGACCAATTCGCGCTCTTCACTGTCGGTGATCTTGTCATGCAGCAGTTCCGCCATGCCCATGATGCCGTTCAGGGGCGTGCGTATCTCGTGGCTCATGCTGGCCAGAAAGCGCGATTTCGCGGCGCTTGCCTCTTCGGCGCGCAGCCGCGCCTCGATCAGGTCCGTCACATTGGAGCCGACACCGCGATAGCCGATGAGCCGGCCCTCCCGGTCCTGAACCGGGGCGCCGCTGGTGCGCACCCATGTGGTTTTCCCCTGCGCGTCCACGATCGGATAGATCACATCGGAAAAGGGCAGGCGCTTGTCACAGCAGTCGCGGATATGGGCCGCCGCCGCACGAAGCCTCGGGTCGTCATAAGGCTCGAACAGCTCCTCGCGGGTGCGCCCGAAATGCGCCTCCACCGGGATCGCCCCGGCCTCATTGATCGATTCCGATATGAAGGTAAAGCGCATCTCGGCATCCTGTTCCCAGAACCAGTCATGGCTGATCCCGGCGATGTCGAAAAAGCGGTTCTCGGCGGCGTCGCGTTCGGCCAGAGCGTGCTGCAGCCGGACATTCGCGGCGGCAAGCTCGGCGGCATCGCGCGCGCGCTCCTCCTCCACGCGCTTGCGCCCGGTGATGTCGCGGGCGACGACGATGAAGCGCGGGCAGTCGCCCTCCACGCGCTTGAGCGCGATACCGACGCCGAACCAGCGGATTTCGTCGCGGATGTCGAAGGGCTGAACCGGGCGGGCATATCCGGATGCGCGCTCCTGCTCCAGCATCTGGCGCATCTCGCGCATGATCCGGTCGGCTGATTCCGCCGGCAGGGTGTCGTAGATGCTGCGGCCGATATACCAGCCTTCGTCTCGCTCAAGCCGCGAGGCGGTGCCGTTGCGGGCTTCGTGGAAGGTGCCGTCGATATCGATCTCGAACAGCAGATCCGGCATCGCGTCGAGCGTGGCCTGAAGCGCGTTGCGGGCGGTCGTCGCCGCGCGTTCCTTCAGCGCCAGTTCGGTGATGTCGATGTGAAAGGCCACAAGCTCGCCGCTGGCGGTGCGCCGTTCCACCGTGCGCAGCACGCGGCCGTCGGGCAGGTGCTGCACCAGCGTCTCGCCGCCCGCCGCCCGCCCCGCCAGACGGCGCGTGAGCCAGCTTTCCTCATCACCCTCGGCGACCCGAAGCTGACCGTTCTCGAGCGCGAAACGCTCGATCATCTCGAACGATATGCCCGGTTTCAGGACCGGCGCGGTTTGCGGGTAGAATTCGAGATAGCGGTCGTTGCACAGGATCAGCCGATCATCCGTCCCGAACAGCACGAAGGCATCGGGCAGCGCCTCCACCGCCTCCACCAGCCGCTCGTGCGCCTCGCGCGCGGAGCGTTCGAGCACTTCGAGGCGGCGGGCATATTCCTTGGACTCGGTGATATCGGTCTCGACCGCGATATAGCCGGTGATGGTGCCCTCGTCGTCGCGCAGGGCCTCGATGGCGATATCCACCCAATAGGACGTACCGTCCGGGCGCAGCTTGAACACTTCGGAGCGCGCCGAGCCGGTCTTGCGCAAGCTTTTGTTGATCGCTTCGATACGTTCGAAATCCGGCTGTTCCGGATCCGGCACGTCCAGCATGCTCATGCCCCGGATATCGTCGAGCCGCACGCCCGTCAGCCGCTCCAGCGCGGGGTTCATCCATTCCACCCGCATGTCACGGTCGAACAGGGCCACGCCGTTGGTGGTGGCCTCGGCCACCGCACTCAGCCGTTCGAGCCAGCGTCTGCGCGTGCGCGCCTCGGTGGCATCGCTGATCGTGCCGAAGATCGACACGGGCCGGCCCGCACGCATTCGCCGGAAGCCCACGATCCGCACCCAGAAATCGCGGCCGTCCAGGCTCTGGAACGGAAGCTCCAGATCGAAGGGCGCGCCCTCATCCACCAGCATCCGAAACGCGGACAGCAGTTGCGGACGCGCCGCCTCGGCAAAAGGGGCCATTGCCGCATCGCCGCAGAGCGGGGTGCTGTCCTGCGGCAGGCCGTAAATGTCATAGACCTCGGGCGACAAATGGCCGGTCAGATCGTGCAGGTCGATTTCCCAGACGCCGGTTCCCTGTGCCTGTCCGGCCGGCTCGAGCATGGGCTCCACCGGGCGCGACCGGCCCGTGACATCCTGCGCGATCACCATAAAGGAGCCGTCCGGCGCCTGCGCCGCGCCGGCGCGGCCCCATGCGATCAGGCGATGGCCGCCGTCCCGTGTCCGGAAGCTCAGGACCGTTGCCTCTTGGTCCTGCGTGCCTTGCGGGTCTTGCCGGTCTTGCGCGGCACCGGCGCGGGCCAGATAGGCGCGAAAGCCCGCCACATCCTCCGGCAGCAGAAAACCCTCCACCATCGCGCCGCACAGCGCATCCTGCGGCCAGCCCGTCGCCGCGCCCCACGCCCGGTTGACCCGCACGAAACGCCCCTCCGGCGCGATCAGGCAGCACAGGTCGCTTGCATTCTCGAAAAAGAAATCGACCGCAGCGGGCGCCGGAGATGGCGCATCACCGGTCTCGGGGGGCTGCTCCGCACTGAACTGCATGGGCGCTTCCTTGGCTCGCCAATCGCCGCACCCCCCCCCTACAAGGCACGGCACGGGCGATGATAGCGATAAATGTCGCAAAGACAAAGTGGCGTGACACGATGCGCCGGGGCTGTGCCCTGCGAGCACATGAGCGCACCGGCCCCGGCGCGGGCGCGTTGCCCCTTGGCAGCCGCGCCCGCCCGGGCTAGAGAAGGGCATGACCCGCCGCCGCGCCATTATCTGTATTCTGCCCTGACCCGCCCCGCCCCGGGGCCTGCGCGCCCGGCTGACCATCGGATGGCACGCGGCGCGGCGCCCCGGCCCAAGGCTCGCACCCCCAGCCCGAGGCCCCGATGACGCCGATCACGCTCTTCAACACCCGCACCCGCCGCAAGGAGCCTTTCGCGCCGCTCGATCCCGGCAATGTGCGGATGTATGTCTGCGGCCCCACGGTCTATGACCGCGCGCATCTGGGCAACGCCCGCCCGGTGGTGGTGTTCGATGTGCTCTACCGGCTCTTGCGCCATGTCTATGGCGAGGGCGCCGTGACCTATGTGCGCAACTTCACCGACGTGGACGACAAGATCAACGCCCGCGCGCGCGAGATGCAGGCGGGCGGTGATGCGCGCGGCCTGAACACGATCATTCGCGGGCTGACCGACGAGACGATCGCCTGGTATCACGCCGATATGGACGCGCTAAGCGCGCTGCGGCCCACGCAAGAGCCGCGCGCCACCGATTTCATCGGCCAGATGGTCGCGATGATCGCGGGGCTGGTGGACAAGGGCCATGCCTATGCGGCCGAGGGCCATGTGCTCTTCGATGTGCGCTCCTACCCCGAATACGGGCGCCTGTCGGGCCGGTCGCTTGATGACATGATCGCCGGCAGCCGCGTGGAGGTGGCCCCCTTCAAGCGCGACCCGATGGATTTCGTGCTCTGGAAACCCTCGACCGCGGAAGAGCCGGGCTGGGACTCGCCCTGGGGCCGGGGGCGGCCGGGCTGGCATATCGAATGCTCCGCCATGGCGCATGAATTGCTGGGGGAGTCGTTCGACATCCACGGCGGCGGGATCGACCTGCAATTCCCCCACCACGAGAACGA
>SKUV01000160.1 GCA_007129775.1 Paracoccaceae bacterium
CGCGGCCCGGGCTGGTCGCCCGGGCGGAACCTGTGGCAGGCGTGGTGCAGAACAGTTTCCCGGGCTCGTTCGTCGGGACGGGTAGGCGGGAGATTTCTTCAGCAGCCTGCTAGTCGGAGGTGGCGCCGCTGCCCTGCAGGGCGCCGTCTTCCCACTCGCCTTCGATCACCTGCCCCCCGGCATAGCGCAGCACGCCCTGCCCGTGGCGTCGGCCGTCCAGAAACCCGCCCTCATAAATATCGCCATTGGAATAGCGGGCAACGCCCTCGCCGGTGATCTCGCCCCGCTCCCAGGCGCCTTCGTAGCGGAACCCGTCTGCCATCTCCAGCACGCCATGCCCGTGCCGTTCGCCCCCGGCGAAGCCACCGCGATAGACCGAGCCGTCGGGATATTCGGCCACGCCCTCGCCATGGCGCTGCCCGGCGACCCAGGTACCTTCGTAGCGATAGCCGTCGGGGAAGGTCATCACGCCCTGTCCGTGCTGCTGGCCGTTGGCGAAATCGCCCTCATAGACGATGCCGTTGGCATAGCGCGCGATCCCGCGCCCCTCGATCACACCGCCCGCCCATGTGCCCTCGTAGGTGGCGCCATCGGCATAGGTGATGGTGCCGGTGCCATCGGCCACGCCGCCGCGGAAACTGCCGGTATAGTTGGAGCCATCGGCATAGACGGCTGTGCCCTCGCCCTCGATCCGGCCGTCGACCCAACTGCCCTCGTAGACAAAGCCGCCCGCTCCGACGAACCGGCCGAAGCCGTGGCGGGCATCGTTTTCGAAACTGCCCTCGAAGGTTGAGCCGTCGGCATAGACCACCCGGCCTTCGCCCTCGCGCGTGCCATTGACGAAACCGCCGGTATAGACATCGCCGTTGGCCTGCGTCAGGCGGCCCTGCCCGTGCATCTGCCCCGCGCGCCATTCGCCCTCGTATTCGGTGCCGTTGGCCAGAACGATGCGGCCCTCGCCCTCGCGCTCGCCTGCCACGATATCGCCGGTATAGACCGCGCCGTCGGCGTAGGTGACGGTGGCGTTGCCCTGTTTCACCCCTTCGACCCAATCGCCGTCATAGCGATAGCCGCCGGGGCTTTCCATCACGCCGCTGCCATGGTGGCGCCCGTCGAGAAAGCTGCCGCGAAAGGTGACGCCGTTGGCATAGCGCACCGTGCCCTCGCCGGTCATCGCTCCGTCGACCCATTCGCCCTGATAGGTGCCACCATCGGCGAAGGTGATCACCCCGCTGCCATGGGGCCGGCCGCGCAGAAAACTGCCCTCGTAGACCGAGCCGTTGGGATATCGGGCCACGCCCTGTCCCGTGATCTCGCCATCCACCCATTCGCCGGAATATTCGAAACCGTTGGGTAGCCGATAGGTTCCCTGACCGTGCTGGCGGCCATCGCGAAACGTGCCTTCGTAGATGCCGCCGTTGTCGTATTGGCGGGTCTGGACCTCGCCCTCCTGCGCGCTGACCGCTCCGGCCCCGAAAAGCCCCAGACCCAGCGCCAGTGTCAGTGCCGCCGCGGCGCCCTGCCTGCCGACGCGCTCTGTGCCGGTGCCGCCTTCGATCCCGCGATGCCTCGTGCCCTGCATCCGTCCCGCCCCCGATGTCACCGATCCGTCCCCTCTGCTGCCCGGGGCGCGCGCGCCTGTGCGCTTGCGCCCCTGTCCGGCGCGACCTGCCCGGACCATCCCGTCCGGTCCCGCGCCGCAATCGTCCTTGTCACCCGGCCCGTTCAACCGGCCCGGCCACACGGTCCAACCACACGGCCAGTAGACCCGCCCGCGCGCCCTGCCGGCGCCGGCCAAGCCATTGCTGCGCAACGCTCGCACACCGCGCCGGCCGGAACCGGTCGATCCCTGTCGCGGCGAGCCTAGTGGAGGCCTCGGGGGCTGGCAAGCGTTTCGCCCCGGGGGTTCTTTCACTTGTGCGCAAGTCTGCTATATCGCAGCCCACGCAGCAGGGGATGCCCATGGCCCGCCGTTTCCGCCTGACACTGGCGCAACTCAACCCGACCGTGGGCGCGCTCGGCGCCAATGCCGAACGCGCGCGGGCGGTCTGGGCGGAGTCCCGCGCGGCCGGGGCCCAGATGATCGCCCTGCCCGAGATGTTCCTGACGGGCTATCAGACGCAGGATCTGGTGATGAAACCCGCCTTCGCCGCCGATGCCGCCCGGCATCTGGAGGCGCTGGCCCGCGACTGCGCCGATGGCCCCGCACTGGCGATCGGCGCGCCGTTGCGCGAGGGCGGGCGGCTCTTCAATGCGTGGTTCGTGCTGCAGGGCGGCGCGATCTCGGCCATCGTGCGCAAGCATCACCTGCCCAACGAAAGCGTTTTCGACGAACGCCGGCTTTATGCCTCGGGCGATATCAGCGGCCCCTACCGGACGGGCGGGCTGCGCATCGGCACGCCGATCTGCGAGGATGCGTGGTTTGCCGATGTGGCCGAGGCGCAACAGGAAAGCGGCGCCGAGATGTTGCTGGTGCCCAACGGCTCGCCCTATGCGCGGGGCCGGCTGGATGACCGGATCAGCCATATGGTCGCCCGGGTGGTCGAGACGGGGCTGCCGCTTGTCTATCTCAACATGGTGGGCGGGCAGGACGATCAGGTGTTCGACGGGGCGAGCTTCGTTCTCAACCCTGGGGGGGAGGTGGCGCTGATGCTGCCCCCCTTTGACGAGGCGCTGGCCCATGTGGATTTCACCGAAACGGCCCAAGGCTGGCGGGCCGCGGCGGGCCCGCGCGCGCCCCAGCCCGACGCGTGGGAGCAGGATTACCGCGCCATGGTCGAGGCCACGCGGGATTATCTGGGCAAGTCGGGCTTCTCGCGCGCGGTGCTGGGGCTTTCGGGGGGCATCGATTCGGCGCTGGTGGCGGCGATTGCCGCCGATGCGCTGGGCCCCGGGAATGTGCATTGCGTCATGCTGCCCTCGCGCTTTACCGCGCCGGACTCGCTGGAGGATGCGGCCGGGGTGGCCCGAGCCCTCGGCACGCGGCTCGACACGATCCCGATCACCGGGCCGCAGGATGCGATGACCGAGGCGCTGGCGCCGCTCTTTGCGGGCCTCGCCCCCGATGTGACCGAGGAAAACCTGCAATCGCGCATCCGCGGCACGCTGCTGATGGCGCTGTCGAACAAGTTCGGCGCGATGCTGCTGACCACCGGCAACAAATCGGAGGTCGCCGTGGGCTATGCCACGATCTATGGCGACATGAACGGCGGCTACAACCCGATCAAGGATCTCTACAAGACCCGGGTGTTCGAAACCTGCCGCTGGCGCAATTCCCATCACCGGGGCTGGATGAAGGGGCCGGCGGGCGAGGTCATCTCGCCCCGGGTGATCGACAAGCCGCCCACGGCCGAATTGCGCGCCGATCAGCGCGACGAGGACAGCCTGCCGCCTTATCCGGTGCTGGATGCGATCCTAGACGGGCTGGTGGACCGCGACGCAAGCGTGGCCGATCTGGTGGCCGAAGGGCAGGACCGCGAGACCGTGCTGAAGGTGCAGGCGCTGCTTTACGGCGCGGAATGGAAAAGGTTCCAGTCGGCGCCGGGGGCGCGGCTGACGAAGCGGGCCTTCTGGCTCGACCGGCGCTATCCGATGGTGAACCGCTGGCGCGACGAGGGCTAGTGCGGCTCAGACATCGGGCGGGGGCGTCTGCAAGCCAAGCCGCCGGCCGGCCTCGGCCACGCGGTTGATGGCCATCTGCACCATGTTCGCAGCCAGATCCTCGCGCAGGATATGGAGCAGATGGTCCGGCCCTGCGGCGCCGAGCGCGCCGAGCGCGTAATGCCAGCCCCGGCCCAGCATCACGAAATCGGCGCCCAGCGCGCAGGCGCGCAGGATGTCGAGCCCGCTTTCCACGCCGCCGTCGAAGATCACCGGATATTCCGGCCCCACTGCCGCGCGCACCGCCGGCAGCACGTCGATACTGGCGGGCGAGCCTTCGAACTGGCGCCCGCCGTGGTTGGACACCCAGACCGCCGCCACGCCTTCGGCCCGGGCCCGGGCGGCATCCTGCGCCCGCAGCACGCCCTTGAGCACCACCGGCCCGTCCCATTCCGCCAGCGTCTCGGCCAGATAGGCCCAGTCGGGCGCCGCGCGCAGCTGATAGCCCACATGGCCGGTCGATCCGGTCGGCCCCGAGGCCTGCGCATAGCTTTCCATCAGCTTCAGCCGCGGCATGCCCGCCCGCGCCATGCCCAGCGCCCATGCCGGGCGCTGCGCCACCTGTGCCAGCATCCGCGCCGTTACCCGGGGCGGGATCGTCAGTTGCGCGCGCAACTGCCGCTCGCGCCGGCTGGGGCCGGGGACATCGGCCGTGAAGATCAGCGTGTGAAAGCCCGCATCTCGGGCGCGGCGCAGGATATCGCGGCGGATGCCCGGATCCTTGGGCGGGTATAGCTGAAACCAGCCCATGTCACCGGCGAGGCCGCCCACGTCCTCGGGCGCGGCGGCGGCCACGGTGGACAGGCAATAGGGCAGGCGCTGCGCCGCGCAGAACCGCGCCAGAATCGCCTCCGCCCCCGGCCACATCAGCCCCGACATGCCCACCGGCCCGACGCCGAAGGGCACCGACACCTCGCGTCCCAGCAACGTCTGGCCCAGATCGGGCGCCACCGCGCCTTCGAGGATCGCCGGGCTCAGAAGCACCCGGTCCAGCCCCGCGCGGTTGCGCGGCACCACCGCCTCGGTGCCGGTGGCGCTGACAAGGTATTCCCAGACGAAATCCGGCATCCGCGAACGGGCGCGGGCCTTCAGGTCGGACAGGGCGGGATAGCGCAGATCGAGGCTCATGCCGGCGATATGGCATGCCGCTGCGGGGCTGGCAATCGGCGCGGCACCGGGCTTGCCCGCCGCGGCCGGGCCGTCAGGCGACCCGTGCCTTGAGATCGAAGGCCGCCGCCATCAGCGCGCGGGTATACTCCGATTGCGGATTCTCGAATATCTCGCGCACATCGCCGGCCTCGACCACATCGCCCTGTTTCATCACCATGACCTTGTGCGCCAGCGCGCGCACGACCCGCAGATCGTGGCTGATGAACAGATAGCCGAGGCGGTATTTCTGCTGCAACTGACGCAGAAGCTCCACGATCTGGACCTGAACCGTCATGTCCAGCGCCGAGGTCGGCTCGTCCAGCACCAGCAGACGCGGGCGCAGGATCATCGCCCGCGCGATGGCGATACGCTGGCGCTGCCCGCCCGAGAATTCATGCGGATAGCGCGACATCATCGACGGGTCGAGGCCCACCTCGCGCAGGATCGTGGCGACCTTGTTGCGCGCATCCTCGGTATAGGCGCCTTCGTGGACCCACAGCCCCTCGGCCACGATCTGCTCGATCGTCATGCGCGGCGACAGGCTGCCGAACGGGTCCTGAAAGACGATCTGCATGTCACGGCGCAGCGGTTGCAGTGCCTTGGTCTTCCAGCCCTGAATATCGGTGCCGCGAAACACCACCGGCCCCTGCGATGACACCAGCCGCATCAGCGCCAGCGCCAGCGTGGTCTTGCCCGAGCCGCTTTCGCCCACGATGCCCAGCGTTTCGCCCTCGCGCACGGTCAGGGTGGCGGCGTTGACGGCCTTCACATGACCCACGGTGCGGCGCAGAAGCCCGCGCGTGATCGGAAACCAGACCCGCAGGTCGCGCGTGCCGAGGATGGTTGCCGCGTTCGAGGGCACGGGCGCCGGCCCGCCCGTGGACTCGGCCGCCAGAAGCTTGCGCGTATAGGGGTGTTGGGGGCTGTCGAAGATGGTGGCGGTGGGGCCCTGCTCCACGATCTTGCCGTTCTGCATCACGCAGACACGGTCGGCAAAGCGGCGCACGATGCCCAGATCATGGGTGATGAACAAGAGGCTCATCCCCTCGGCGCGTTTCAGATCGGCCAGCAATTCCAGAATCTGCGCCTGAATCGTGACATCGAGCGCCGTCGTCGGCTCATCCGCGATCAGCAGTTCGGGGCCGTTGGCCAGCGCCATGGCGATCATCACGCGCTGGCGCTGGCCACCCGACAACTGGTGCGGATAGGCGCCAAGCCGGCTTTCGGCCTCGCGGATACCGACCTTTTCCAGCAGTTCCACGATCCGCCGCCGCGCCCGTTCCCCGGTCAGCCCCTGATGCAGCAGAAGGCTTTCGGCGATCTGCTTTTCCAGCGTGTGCAGAGGGTTGAGCGAGGTCATCGGCTCCTGAAAGATAAAGCTGATGTCGTTGCCGCGCACCTGCCGCAGCGCCTTTTCGGAGGCGCCCACCATCTCGGTCCCCTGATACCGGACCGATCCCGACACTTCCGCCGCCTCGGGCAGCAGCGACACGGTCGACAGCGCCGTAACCGACTTGCCCGAGCCGGATTCGCCCACGATCGCCACGGTTTCGCCCTTGCCCACGGTAAAGGACACGCCCCGCACCGCGCGCGTCTCGCCCCCCTCCTGCCGGAAGGTGACCGACAGGTTCTCGACCTCCAGCACCGTGCTCATCGAAAGGTCTTTCTCGGATCGAAGGCATCGCGCACGCCCTCGAAGATGAACACCATCAGCGACAACATGATCGCGAAGGTGAAAAACGCGGTAAACCCGAGCCACGGCGCCTGCAGGTTCTGTTTGGCCTGCAAGGTCAACTCGCCGAGGCTCGGCGCCGAGGAGGGCAGCCCGAAGCCCAGAAAATCGAGCGCGGCGAGCGATCCGATCGTGCCGGTCACGATGAAGGGCAGCATGGTCAGCGTGGCCACCATGGCATTGGGCAGCACATGGCGGAACATGATCACCCGGTTCGACACACCCAGCGCGCGGGCCGCGCGGATATACTCGAAGTTGCGCGCGCGCAGGAACTCCGCCCGCACCACCCCCACCAGCGCGGTCCATCCGAACAGGGTCATCAACCCCACCAGCAGCCAGAAATTCATCTGGAAGATCGCCGCCACGATGATGATGATGTAAAGTGACGGGGTCGCGCCCCAAAGTTCGATCAGGCGCTGAAAGCCGAGGTCGATCCAGCCGCCGAAATAGCCCTGAACCGCCCCAGCGGCGATGCCGATCACCGAGGTGAGCACGGTCACGATGATGGCGAACATCACCGACAGCCGGAAGCCATAGATCACCCGCGCGGTCACATCCCGCGCGGTGTCGTCGGTGCCCAGCCAGTGCCGGCTGTCGGGCGCCGAGGGCGCGGCGCCGCCCAGATCGTTGATCGTGTTGTAGGCATAGGGGATCGGCGGCCAGAGGATCCAGCCGGGCACGACCTCGTGGCCCTCGATCATGCCGCTGGGCTTGAGCGCCATCGCCTCTTCCGGCGCGTCGAGGCACAATCCGGCCCCGCCGGTGCGGATCAGGCATTGCACCTCGGGGTCGCGATAGACGGCCTCGGTGCGGAAATCGCCGCCGAAGGTGGTCTCTGCGTGGAACTGGAAGATCGGAAACTTGTAATCGCCGCGATAGTTGACGACCAGCGGTTTGTCATTGGCGATCAGTTCGGCGAACAGCGACAGCCCGAACAGGATCGAGAACACGATCAGCGACCAGTAGGCGCGGCGGTTGGCCTTGAAGTTGCGCCAGCGCCGCTGGTTCAGGGGCGA
>SKUV01000130.1 GCA_007129775.1 Paracoccaceae bacterium
GTGCTGCGCCGCTGGGCCGGGGTGCGGCCGCGCGCACGCTCCCGCGCGCCGCTTCTGGGGCTGTGGCCGGGGCGGCCGGGCTGGTTCGTGGCCAATGGCGGGTTCAAGATCGGCTTCGGCATGGCGCCAAAGGTGGCCGAGGCGATGGCCGATCTGGTGCTGGAGGGGCGCGATACCCTGCCCGAGGGTTTCCGGCTGACCTGACGGCGCGCGCCGCCCTCAACCCCAGTCCAGCACCACCTTGCCCGAGCGGCCCGAGCGCATCGTCTCGAACCCTTCGGCGAAATCGGCGGCGGCGAACCGATGGGTGATGACCCGGCGCACATCCAGCCCGTTTTCCAGCATGGCGATCATCTTGTACCATGTCTCGAAGATCTCGCGGCCATAGACGCCCTTGATCGTGATCGCCTTGAAGACGATGCGCGACCAGTCCACCGGCGAGCGGCCCGGCGGGATGCCCAGAAGCGCGATGCGCCCGCCCATCACGAGGTTTTCCACCATCTGGTCGAGCGCCTGCTGGCTGCCCGACATCTCCAGCCCCACATCGAAGCCCTCGCGCATCTTCAGCCGCGCCTTGACCGCACCGAGGTCTTTATCAGCCACGTTCACCGGCACCACATCGGCCACCTGGGTGGCAAGATCCAGCCGCGCCTGGTTGACATCGGTGATGACCACATGACGCGCCCCCACATGCCGGGCCACGGCGGCGGCCATGATCCCGATCGGGCCGGCGCCGGTGATCAGCACATCCTCACCCACCAGATCGAAGCTGAGCGCGGTATGCACGGCATTGCCCAGCGGATCGAGAATCGCGCCGATCTCGTCGTCGATGGCATCGGGCAGCGGCACGGCGTTGAAGGCCGGCAGCGCGAGGTATTCGGCAAAGGCGCCGGGTTCGTTGACGCCGATGCCGCGGGTTTCCGGATCGAGGTGGAACTTGCCGGCGCGCGACTGGCGCGAGGTCTTGCCGATCAGATGCCCCTCACCCGAAACCCGCTGACCGGCCGAAAGGCCGGTGACGTTGCGGCCCATCTCCACGATCTCGCCGGCGAATTCATGGCCGGTGATCAGCGGCACGGGCACCGTGCGCTGCGCCCAGTCGTCCCAGTTCCAGATATGGATATCGGTGCCGCAGATGCCGGTCTTGTGGACGCGGATCAGCACATCCTCGGGGCCGATCTCGGGAACGGGGCGGTCGTGCATCCACAGGCCGGGCTCGGGACGGGATTTGACCAATGCCTTCATCTCGGGTCCTCCCAGAGGTCGGTGGAAAGGTATTTCAGCCCGCTGTCGCAGACGATGATCGCGACAGTTCCGCCGCGCTCGGGCCCTTGCAGAAGCCGGGCCGCGCCGGCGAGGTTGGCGCCGGCGGAATAGCCGCCGAAGACGCCCTCGGTCCGGGCGAGGCGGCGGGCCATCGCGCGGGCCTCGCCGCCGGTCACGGCCAGATGACCGGCGAGCGGGACGCCCTTCAGGTGGCTCAGGTCGGCCATGGCATAGCCACCGCCCTGAATCGGATGATCGGGCGCGGTGACGGGCCGGCCGGCGAGGACGGCGGCGCCTTCGGGCTCCAGCGCATAGCAGCGCACCCCGCGCGGGGCGAGCGCGCGCGTGACCCCGGCCAATGTGCCGCCCGACCCTACGAAATCTGCAAAAGCCGTTATGCTGCCAGTGGATTGCGACCAAAGCTCATCAGCTGTCTGAACTTCATGCGCCAACAGATTGTCAGAATTATGAAACTGGTCCGCGCGAAAGGCGTCGCGCGCGGCGGTCACACTCTGCGTCTCGGCCTCCACCAACGCCAGGTCGGCGCCGCTCACCCGCCCCTGCACGCCGCCCGGGGCCTGCGCGACCAGCACCACCTCGGCCCCCAGCGCCGCCATCATCCGGGCACGTTCGGGCGAATTGCCGGCCGACATGACCGCGACGAAGGGATGACCCAGCACCGCGCAGGTGATCGCAAGCCCCGTGCCCATGTTGCCCGAGGTGAGTTCCACCACCGTCTGGCCGGGCCGCAACCGGCCGTCTGCGCGCGCGGTTTCGATGATGGTGCGGGCGGCGCGGTCCTTCTTGGAATACCCCGGCAGCAGATTGTCGAGCTTGGCAAGGATCCGCCCCTCCAGCCCCAGCGCCGCCGTCAGCCGGTCCAGCGCCACCAGAGGGGTGTTGCCGATCGCCTCGACCACCGATCCGAGGATCATAGCGCACCCGACTTTTTTCCTGCCTTGACAAAGGCTTCCAGGGCGATGTCAAGGTCTTCGCGTGTGAGCGCCGCGTTCATCTGGGTGCGGATGCGCGCCTGTCCGCGCGGCACCACCGGAAAGAAGAAGCCGGACACATAGACGCCAAGCTCGAACAATTCCGCGGCCATCGCCTGGGCCTTCGGCGCGTCATAGAGCATCACGGGGATGATCGGATGCTCGCCCGGCAGCAGATCGAACCCGGCCGCCTCCAGCCCCGCACGCCAATAGGCGGCATTGTCGAACAGTTGCGCACGCAGATCGTCGGCGGCTTCGACCAGATCGAGCGCCGCCAGACCCGCCGCCACGATCGCCGGCGGCAGCGCGTTCGAAAAGAGATAGGGCCGCCCGCGCTGGCGCAAGAGGTCCACAACCGGCTGCGGTCCGGCCACATAGCCGCCCAGCGCGCCGCCAAGCGCCTTGCCCAGCGTGCCGGTCAGAATATCGGCGCGCAGCCCGAAATGGGCGGGCGTGCCGCGCCCCTGCGGGCCCATGAAGCCCGTGGCATGGCAGTCGTCTACCATCAGGAACGCGTCATAACGATCTGCCAAAGAACGAATTTCCGGCAGACGCGCCAGATAGCCGTCCATGCTGAACACCCCGTCCGTGGCGATCATCACATGGCGCGCGCCGCCTTCGCGCGCGGCCTTCAGCTGCGCCTCGAGATCCGTCATGTCGGAATTGGCGTAGCGAAAGCGCCGCGCCTTGCTGAGGCGAATACCGTCGATGATGCTGGCGTGGTTCAGCGCGTCCGAGACCACCGCATCCTCGGGCCCGAGGAGCGGCTCGAACAGCGCGCCGTTGGCGTCGAAACAGGCGGCGAACAGGATGCTGTCATCGGTGCCGAGGAACCGCGCCAGACGCGCCTCCAGTTCGCGGTGCAGGTCTTGCGTGCCGCAGATGAACCGGACCGAGGCCATGCCGAAGCCATGTTCCTCCATCGCCCTGCTTGCCGCCGCGATCAGCGTCGGGTGATCGGCGAGGCCAAGATAGTTGTTGGCGCACAGATTGATCACCTCGCGCCCGCCCACCTGCACCCGCGCGGATTGGGGCGAGGTGATCAGCCGCTCGCGCTTGGTCAGCCCCTCGGCCTCGATCTCGTCGAGCGTGGCGCGGATATGGCTGAGAAAAGCGGCGGACATGGCGGGCTCCGGTTGTCGATTGCGGAGAATATCCATCAAAGTGGATGCGATGTCAATATACCGGATACGTTATGGCGGAAGCTCCTCCGCTATTGCGCCTCCACAATCAGCAGGACGCGCGCGGCGCCCGTGGCGGCGGTGATGGAATGGGGCTGATCGGCGCGGTAATGGGCGGTGTCGCCGGGCCCGAGGCTGCGGCAATCGTCGCCCGCGCGCACCGTGACCTGCCCTTCCAGAACGGTCAGTTGCTCGCGCGTGCCGGCGTCGTGGGGCTCGCTTTCCAGCGCGCCGCCGGGCTCCAGCGTGATGTCGTAGACCTCCAGCCGGCCGGCCTGTTCGGGCGGCGACAGGATGGTGATCTGACAGCCCGTGCCATGCCCCGCGATGCGCGGCGCCTGCGCGGCGGTGACGATGGCGATGGCCGGGCTTTCGGGGGCTTCAAGGAGACCCGCGAAATCCACCTGCAGCGCCCGCGTCAGGTTCCAAAGCGTCGCCACGGTGGGCGAGGATTCGCCGCGTTCGATCTGGCTGACCATGGATCGGCTGACCCCCGACAGCCGCGCCACGGCATCGAGCGACAGGCCCTGCCGCTGGCGCGCCTCGCGCAGGCGGGCGGGCAGACGGCTGAGGGCATCATCGGCGGCAGGCTCGGGCATGTCACAGCCTTTCCCGATCCGCCCCCCGCTTGTCAACGCATTGTCCCGGCGCCCGGGCACCCGGGCTCAGCCGGAGCGGATGCTGTCGGCCCGGCGGTTGCGCATGATCTGGCTGGTCAGATTGTGCTGGAAATCGACGATATGGGCGCGCATGGCGGCCTCGGCCGCATCGGGGTCGTGGCTGCGGAAGGCATCGATCAGGGTGGCGTGCTGGTTGCAGACCCGGGCGTTATGATCGGGCGCGCGCATGGACACGAACCAGAACCGCACGGCGCGGTCGTGCAGATTGCCGAGAAACTCGGCCAGCACCGGATTGCCGGCAGCGGCGCTGATCAGGCGGTGAAACTCCCGGTCGAGATGGATCAGCCGGTCGATGTCGCGCGCCTCCGATGCGGCGCGCATGGCGTCCAGATTGGCCTGCAGCGCGGCAAGGTCGGCCTTGGTCACCTTGTCGGCGGCCCAGCGCGCGGCCTGACATTCGTTGAGAATGCGCACCTCGATGATGTCGAAAATCTCGTTCAGGCTGATGGGTGCGACGACGATGCCCTTGCGCGGCATCACCTCCACCAACCCGTCGGTGACCAGCCGGTCCACCGCCTGAATGACCGGCGTGCGGCCCAGACCCACATGCTCGGCCAGATTGGCCACGGTGATCGCCTCGCCCGGGCGCAACTCGCAGGTGATGATCTTGGTCTTCAGCGCCTCATAGGCCTTGTCGCGCAGCGAGACATGGCCGATGGGCGCATCGTCGCTGCGGGGCTGGCGGCGGGTTCGGCCGGTTTCTGCCGTCTGGGCGGGCATCTGGGCGAATCTCCTGTCAGGGAATGTCTTCGACGATTGGAATAACCTCGATCTTGTAGGATAGCGTGAGCCGCCGTGAAAGCACCGGGTCGCGCAATTCGCAGACAAAGCGGCTTGCGGGCCGCACCCCGCCGATAGCCGGCAATGTGCCGCAGAGCATCGCCGTCCCCGCGGGCAGGTCGGGCGTGCCGCAATAGCCCTCGATCAGCGCGCCGGGCGGCAGCAGGCCCGACAGCGGGCCCTCCTGATAGAGCACGCTTTCGCCGTCGATCTCGGCCCAGGCGCGCAGGATCAGGCTGTCCCAGTGATCCGCGACCTCTTCGAAGGGCCAGAACCCGGCGGCAACCGGCTTGTCGCACATCTGTTTCGACACGGTGACGCCATAGCCCTCCACCCGCCGGTCGGTATGGTCCGAGGCCAGCCCGACGTAGAGCCCGCCGGGCTGCGCCAGCAGCACCGCCTCGGCCTCGCCCGAAGAGGCGTCGCCGGTATGCTGGATCACGTCCGCGGTGGTCAGCCGGCCGGCCGAGACCCGGTAAAAGGTGGGCGTGGTGCGCGGCCGGGCGACGCCAAGCGCCTCGAGCTCGCGGATATGCTCTTCCATCTTGTCGCGGTCGCGTCCGGCCCAGCCGGCGATGACCAGAGTGTCAATGGAGAACGCGGACTCTTTCGGGCCTGCGGAACTGTCGATGCGCGCGGTGATCTGCATTGTGCCTGTCTTTCCCCCTCTTCGTCGTCTGTCTTTGCCGCGGGTCCGGCCCGCGCGGCTTGCCCTGTCCGGCGGCGGCGTCTGCGGTGAAGCGCAGGGCCGTGGCAAGGTCAGTGCCCCGGCGTGGCAGCGCCCGGAGCGGCATCTTCGGCCTCGATCGCGCCGCGTTCGATGCTCAGTGTCTCGTCGGCGATGGCATCGAGAAGATGCGGGCTCGATTCGGTGATCAGCAGCGCCAGCCCCTCGCGCTCGCGCCGCAACGCGGCGAGCGTCCGGGCGTAATCCAGCGCCAGCGCCGGAGCAAGGCCCTGAAACGGCTCGTCCAGCAGCACTGCCTTGCGCCCCACCATCAGCGCCCGGCCCAGCGCCACCATCTTGCCCTGCCCGCCCGAGGTCGCGCCGCCCGGGCGCTTGCGCATCTCGGCCAGTTGCGGCAGCAACCCATAGACATCGTCCAGCCGGCGCTTGCGTTCCGCAGCCGTCAGATTGAGCGCCAGCGCGGGCAGGAGCAGGTTTTCCTCGATGCTGAAGCCGGGGATCAGCCGCCGGTCCTCGGGCGCATAGCCCAGCCCCAGCCCCGCCCGGGCATGGCCGGGCCTCTCGTGCAGCGCATCCCCCTCCAGCAATATCTCGCCCGAAACCAGCGGCACCAGCCCCATGATCGCGCGCAGCGTCGTGGTCTTGCCGGCGCCGTTGCGCCCGATCAGAACCGTGCAGACCCCGGGCCGCAGGGTCAGCGAGACCTCGCGCAGCACCCGCACCCCGGCGATGGACACCGTCACCTTGCGCATCTCCAGCATCACACCGCCCCCAGCACGCTCTTGATCACCCGCTCGTCGGCGAAAACCGTATCGGGCAGGCCATCGGCGATCACACTGCCGGTATCCCAGACCAGCACCCGGTCGGCATAACGGCGCACCACCTCCATGTCGTGTTCCACGAAAAGCGCGGTCGTCTCGCGCTCGCGCAGGGCGTTCATCAGCGTGTTCATGATGTCGAACCGTTCCAGCGCGCTCACCCCGCTGGTGGGCTCGTCCAGCAGCAAAAGCCGCGGCTTCAGCGCCAGCGCCAGCGTCACATCGGCCAGTTTGCGCAGCCCCTCCGGCAAGGTTCCGGTCAGCGTATCGGCCACCGATTGAAGGCCCACCAGCGCAATCAGCTCATCCGCCTCGGCGCGGTATTCGGGCCGGTCGAGGGGGGTGAAGCCCTGAAACACCCCCTCGCGCGCGGCGATGGACAGCATCAGGTTCTCGCGCACCGTCTGATCGGTGAACAGCTGCGGGATCTGGAACGAGCGCGCGATGCCCTGCCGCGCGATATTGCGCGGCGGCAGGGCGGTGATCTCGCGCCCCTCCAGATAGACCGCGCCGGCCTGCGGCTTCACATAGCCCGTGCAGATATTGAGAAACGTGGTCTTGCCAGACCCGTTCGCCCCGATGATCGCGGTGAAATCTCCGCGGTTGATCGAGAGCGTGACATCGTCGGCGGCCTTGACCCCGGCGAAGTTCACGGTGATGCCGCGAACGCTGAGAAGGGCGCGTTCGTCGCTCATTTGTCCTCGTCCCTCTCCATCACGCTCTTGGCCGCGCGGCGCCGGGCGATCAGCCCATAAAGCCCCTGCGGCAGGAAGAAGATCACCAGCAAGAGCGCGATGCCGTTGATCATGTTCCAGGCGTCATCGGCATAGCCAACGGCGAAGCTGTGCACGAATTCGAGGAAGATCGAGCCGAGGAAAGGCCCGGCCACGCCGCCGATCCCGCCCAGAACTGCCGTCAGCACCAGATGCCCGGATTCGGTCCAATAGGCGTATTCGGGCAGCACATGGCCCACAGCCACCGCCGTCAGCACACCACCCAGCCCCGCCAGCGCAGCCGAGACCGTATAGGCCACCAGCAGCACCCGCCAGGCCGAGACGCCGAGGTATTCCAGCCGCACCTCGTTGCTGTGCACCGCCGCAAGCGCATGGCCGAGCGGGCTTTTCAGATAGCGGTGAACTAGAAAACCCACCGCGACGATCAGCACCAGGGCCACATAGTAGAGGATCGCGTCGAATTGCGACTTGTCGTATTCCATGCCGAAGATCGTGGGCACCGGCACCCGCATCCCGTCGGTGCCGCCGGTGACGCGGTAAAGCTTGGCCAGCAGCGAAAAGACGACCATTGAGACCGCGAGGTTGAGCATCGCGAAAAAGATCGCGCGGTAGCGCACCATATAGGCGCCCACCAGCGCGCCGCAGACCGTCGAGATCGCGACCGAGCCGAGGATCAGCAGGCCGAGGTCGGTGATCCCCGCGCCGCGGCTCATGAAAGCCGCGGCATAGGCCCCGAGCGCGAGAAAGAGCGCGTGCCCGATGGAAATCATGCCCGCGCGCAGCAAGAGCGCCACACCCAGCGCGGCAAAGCCCTTTGCCATGGCGACGGTCATCACGAACTGCTTCCAAGGCAGAAGGATCGGCAGCGCCGCCATCGCCAGAACGCCCCCGGCCAGCAGCAGATACAGGGTTGCGGGACGCATCAGATCCTCCGTGACTGGGTCGTGCCGAAGAGCCCGTAGGGCCAGATCAGCAGCACCACCAGCATCACCAGATAGGGCGCGACGGCATCCAGCGCGGGCACGTAATAGATCGCCAGCACCCGTGCGACGCCCACGATCACGGCGGCGACGGCCGCGCCCTCCACCTGCCCCAGCCCGGCGATGGCGGCGACGGCAAAGGCCAGCACCATGGTTTCGGCCCCGAGCCCCGGCGCGACCCCGCTGGTGGGCGTGGCCAGCGCCCCGCCCAGCGCCGCCAGAAAGACGCCCAGCGTGAAGGCCATCATGAAGATGCGGCGGGTGTTGATGCCCATCGCCTCGGACACCTCGCGATCCTCGACCACCGCCGAGATCAGCTTGCCCTGCCTTGTGTGGCGAATGAAGAGCCGTAGCCCGATCAGCGTCAGCACCGCCAGCCCGATCAGCAGAAGCTGGTAGTTCAGATAGATGATCCCCCCGATTTCCGAGACCCCCAGAAGCGCCATCGGCGTGTCGGCATAGATCGAGCGCACGCCGAAGACGATGCGCTGCAGGTCCTCGAGGATCAGGAACAGCCCGAAGGTGACGAGGATCTGCACCGCCTCGCCCTTGCCATAGGTCCAGTGCACGAGCGTGCGTTCGATCAGCGGCCCCATCAGCGCGGCCACCAGCGCCGCCGCGATCAGCAGCGCCGGAAAGCTGAGCCAGGGGTTGAGCCCGCTGGAGATGATCCAGAGCCCGATGCTCGCCGCGACATAGGCGCCGATGGAATAGAAGCTGCCATGGGCCACGTTGAGGATACGCAGCACGCTGAAGACGAGGGTCAGCCCGACCGCGACGAAAAAGATCAGCGCGGCATTGGCCAGGCCGTCGACGATAAGCGGAACGATCGCAAAGAGCATGTCAGGGCCTGTTCACTGGATAATCTCTCCGGGAAACCGGGGCGTGGTGGGGGTGCGCCGAAGGCCGGGGCCTTGCGGCGCAGCCGGCGCGCTGCAGGCTGCCCGATTGCATCGCCCCCCGCACTGACGCCCTCGCCGGCTTTTTTTGGTGCGGAGCGCCCCCGCGGCCGCGAGCGCGGAACGCGCGGGCGTCCTGCGCGACGCTCAGTTGTAGGAACCGGGCGCGGGCAGGCTGTCCAGCCAGTCGGGCGTCAGGGTGCTGAGCCATTCGATCGGGTCACCCCCGATGGGCGGCATCAGCATCTCGCCGGGATAGCGCACCATGCTGGTGAGCGTGGTGAAGCCCAGATCGGACTCGTTCGTGGTCAGCCCGATGACCTGATCGACGACCGCGTCGTTATCCTCGCGCAGAACGGCCGTGCCGGTGAGCGAGTTGAAGGTGCGCCCCTCCATCGCCGCGGCGATCTGCGCCCGCGTGGGCCATGCCCCGTCGGTCGCGGCAATCGCATCTTCCACCGCTTCCTGCATGAACAGCAGCGCATTGGCCATCTTCATGGTCGGAAAGACGGGATGCTCGCCATAGCGTTCCAGATAGGCATCAGTGAATTCCACCGTCATCGGGTTGGCCCGCGCGGTGGGCGTGTTCCACCAGCCGTCGCCCAGCATCCCGGCGATGACGCCATCGGGCAGGTTGAGCGATTCGAGCACCGTTTCACCCAGCGCGAGGACAACCTGGCTCTGGTTGAACAGCCCCCGCGGCTGCGCCTGCCGCACGAAGTTCTCCAGATCCGCGCCCCAGAGGTTCGAGAAGATCGCATCGGGCCGCGCCGCCGACAGGCGCGAGATCTCGGTCTGAAAGCTCGACGTGCCGAGCCGCGGGTAAAGCTCCGCCACGACCTCCACCTCGGGGGCGATGGCGGCGAGCGTCGCCTTCACGATCTCGCCCGCGTCATGGCCAAAGGCATAATCGGGGTTGATGATGGCGATCCGCCGCACATCGGGATTGACCGTCACCATATAGGCGGCGAAGGCCGCGAATTCGGGCACAGTGTTGCCGTTCGGGCGGAAGGTGAATTGCAGATCATCCTCCAGAAACAACTGGTGGGTGTCGCAGTTCCAGCTGATCGTCGGCATGCCGATCTGTTCGGCCACCGGGGCCAGCGCGAGGCAGTTGCTCGACGACAGCGCGGCCAGCATGACCTGCGTGTCGGGGTCGTTGGCCAGCCGGCGGTATTCCGAGATCACGCCCTCGGCGCCCTGCGCCTCGTCCACGAAGGTGGCGCGCACCGGCACCCCGCCGACGCCGCCGGCCTCGTTGATCATGTCGATCATCAGTTCGGCGCCCTGACGGCCGGGCATGCCATAGGCCGCGGCCGGGCCGGAAGAGAAGGTGAAGATGCCGATGTTGAATTCGGACGGGGCGTCCTGGGCCTTGGCCCCGCCGGCAATGGCCAGCGCCGCCACCGCGGCGAGGCCGGTCCGCGCGAAGGCGCGGCGATCGAACGAATGCTGCATGGTCGTTTCCCTGTCGCTTTGCTGTTGGTCTTGGCTGCTTTCCTGGTCTTCGGGCCACACATTTCCCCGCCCCGCGCAAACGCGAGCAGCTGCGCGGGAATCGGGGGCGCCGCGTGGAGACGCCTTGATATTTCACTGAAACATTTGCTTTCCGACCTGTCAAGAACCTCTGCCGCAGCCGCGGCCAAAGCACGGGCCGGGAACGATTTTTGCAGATCAGGCGCCCGAAAAAGAGACGGCCCCGCCGCGCCGGAAGGCGGGCGGGCCGGGGCTTGCGACAGTAGACTGTGCGGTGGCCTGCCCCGATCGCGGGCAGCGCAGCGCCGGTCAGTCGTCGTAGTAATGCATCTCCAGCAGGACGCAGCCGCCTTCCGATCTGAACGGGCCGTGATAGGCCCCGGGCGGGCGGCAGGCATAGGTATGCGGCGCATAGGGCGTGCCGCCCTTGCCCTCGGCATCGTTGCCCACGGTCAGATCGCCCTCGACCAGATAGACCTCTTCCCAATAGTCATGCACGAAAGGTGCGGTCGTGTAGACCCCGGGCGCGAAGCGCAGAAGCCGGGTGCGGTTGCCCGTCTTGCCCTCTTCATCCAGGTGCCCTGCGAGGATCTTCTGCTCGATCCCGTCGGGATAGCCGGGCGGCGTGTGCCAGCCTTCCTGCCCCATGTCGACCGCGAAGAATTCCAGATGTTCCTTGTCGATGGCCATGCGCGCCCCCTTTCTATTCCGCCGCAACGTTCAGACGGGTCAGTTCGTCCTCAAGGCTGTAGCTGTCCAGCATCCGGTCCACGAGGCCGGTGCAGCGGTCCCAGTCGAAGGTGCGGAAGGAATGGCCCTTGGTGACGAAGGACGCGCCGGCATAGAACATCTCGTATTGCGTATGGCGCGAGGCGTATTCGGAGCCGATCACATCCCACGCCAGCTTGAAGAACTTCACCCGCCCCTCGGACGAAGCCGCCGGGGATTGCTGGGTCTTGCCGATGATCTCGCGCAATTCGGGATTGGCGAAATCGGCCACCGACGAGGGCAGCATGATCAGCCCGCCGCCGGCCAGATCGCGCAGCGTGGTGATCACTTGCGCATACAACTGCTGGGTCAGAACCTGCGCGGAATACAGCGTGTGGCGATCCGGTATGAAGTAATCGCCGTGCTGCGTGCCCTTGATCTCCATCGCATGAACCAGCGAATCGACCATGGCACATTGCGCGGCCAGCGTGCCCAGCGTTTCGCGCACCTGCGGGAAATCGGTGACGCCGTTGGTTTCGGTGATCCGCCGCGCGACCCCCAGAAGGAAGCGCATCTTCACCATCAGCCTGATCTGGGCCTGATAGTTCTGATGCACATGGGCCGGGGTGGCCTGAAACTGCTTCATGCACATGGCGGTGTCCTGATTCACGAACACCCGGTCCCACGGCACTTTCACATCGTCGAAGAACACCACCGCGTCATTCTCGTCAAAGCGGCTGGCCATCGGGTTGTCATAGACGCTCTGGGCCGCCGCCTCGTAGGACTTGCGCGACAGAAGCTTCAGCCCCGGCGTGTTCAGCGGGATCGCGAAGGATACCGCATAGGGCTCTTCGCCCGGGCGCAGGGGCTGGATGCAGGTGACCAGCACCTCGTTGGCCATGATTCCGCCCGTGGCCAGCATCTTGGCGCCGCGGATCGTCAGCCCGGTGCTGTCCTCGTCCACCACCCCGGCGGCGAGGAAGCGGTCCTGCTGTTCGTGCGCGCCCTTGGAACGGTCGGCCTGCGGGTTGATGATGACATAGGTCAGGTAGATGTCATTGTCGCGCGCGTAGCGATAGTAATCCTCCAGCGCCTTGGCGCGCGCCGGGTCATAGTCGCGAAACACCTCGCGGCCCATATACATTCCCGAAATGCACGAGGCGACGTGATCGGGCGAGCGGCCCAGAAAGCCGCCGTGCAGTTCGGTCCATGCCTCCAGCCCCTTGCGCCGCTCCACCATCTCGGCATGGTTGCGGGGCAGTTGCCAGATACGGTTCGCGCGGTCACCGCCCTCGGGCACCTCGAAGGTCATCAACTCGCGGTTCTGCTCGGCCGACTGGAAATCATAGAGCCGGGCCACGGATTCCACGCTGCGGCGAAAGGCGGGATGCTGCGTCACGTCGCCGGCCACAGCCCCGTCGATATAGACCTGCCGGCCATCGCGCAGGGATTGGGTATGTTGTGCGCCTGTCTTGATCATCGTTATCGCTCCTCGTGATTGCGATCGTCGACTTGCGGCCAGCGCGGGCGCCGGCCCTGTTCCGGCCCGCTCAGAAATAATGGATGTCGAGCGGCCATGAGGGCACCTCGCGGGTGCCGGTATCGAGTTGCATGTAACGGCCCTGGCAGAAGACGAGCGGCCGGCGTTCCGGTTCGGCGCGGTAGCTTCGAACCCGCACGACGAACAGGACATGGTCGCCCCCGTCATGGCGGGCATGGGGAACGCATTCATACCACGCCGCAGCGCCCGGCAGGATCGGGGCGCCCAGGGGGCTTGCATGATGCTCCACCCCTTCCCATTTGCGCCCGCGCGGATTGGCGAAGCGGTTGGACAATTCCGCCTGCCCATCGGCCAGCACGTTGACGGCAAAGGCATCGGCGCGCTCCCATTCCGGCAGCGACAGCGCCCGCCGGTCGATGCTGAACAGAACCAGCGGCGGATCCAGCGACAGGGTGTTGAAGGAACTCATCGTCATGCCGTGGGGCGTGCCATCGGGCGCGCAGGTCACCACGCAGACGCCGGTGGGGAACTGGCCCAGAGCGCGGCGGAAATCGCGCGGATCGGCCACGGGATGCATGTGCAGGCTCATCGACCGGCCTCCCCGACCTGCGACAGGTATTCGCTCAGCAGAAGCGCCCGGCCGGAACTGTCGCGCAAGCCCTCGGCCAGCGCGCAGACAAGCGCCAGATCGAGCCCGGCCAGCGGCTCGAACAGCACGTCGTTGATTTCGCGCTGCACCGGCGCCAGCCCGTCCAGCAGCGCCGCCGCCCGCGGCGTGATCAACAACAGCACCCGGCGCGCATCCTCGGGGTTGGGCCGTTTGACGACCAGCCCCTGCGCGATCAGCTTGTTGGTTTCGGAGGTCACGAACGGCCCCGACAGCGACAGATGCCCGGCAAGCGCCTTGATCCCGACCCCGCCGGCCCGGCCCTGCAGATGCCGGATCGAGATCAGCACCGTGTATTGCACCCCCGACAGCCCCACCATCGCGCCAAGCCGCGCGCGCACCTGTTCCAGCCGCGCCGCGAAGGCCAGCAGATTGTGCAGCATGGCGCGGAACCGCGCGTCGCTGCCGTTGTGCAGAAGGCCGTTCAGCCCCACCGTCAGTGCCGCCGGGCGGCCATCGGTATCGGTATCGGCCACAGCGCCCTGCCCGGAAGCATCGGCCCCGGGTTGGGCCGTCGCGGCATCTTGCGGATGGGATGCGGATTCGGATGTCATGAAAGAAAGATAACTTACAAAGGTAATTTTTGCAAGTAATCATCCGAGAGCGCCCGAAGCCTGACTTCATAAATTCAATATATATCCCAAGCAATTCTTCTAATTTTACTTATGCCGGGCCGTCCGCCTACCATCGCGCTGACGGATTGAAAGGGCCTGGATCGACGATGAGCGTATTCGAGAATTCATTGAAGACGCGGCTGGAGGCCGGCGCGCCTGCCATCAGCATGAGCGTCCGCCTGATCAATTCGCCGACAATCGTGCTGGCAGCCCGGGCGGCCGGATTTCACGCCTTCTACATTGATCTCGAACACGGCACGCTGACCGAGGCAGAGGCGTTCCGGCTTTGTCAGGCAGCGCTGCCGGCGGGCATCACGCCGCTGGTGCGCATCGGCGCGCAGGGCGCCTCGGCCGCTGCCGCGGCCGCGCGCGCGCTGGAACACGGCGCGCAAGGCATCATCGTGCCGCGCGCCGCGACGGTCGCCGAACTGGCGCCGATCCTTGAGGATTGTCGCTTTCCGCCGCTGGGCTGCCGCTCGCTGGGCCGGCTGGTGGCCCATACCGGTTTCAGCCCCCGCACCACGCCCGATGTGGCGGCCGAGGTCGACCGCGCGACGCTGGTGATCGTGATGCTCGAATCCCGCGCCGCGGTGGAGCAGGCTGACGATTTCGCACGCTTGCCCGGGGTGGACATGCTGATGCTCGGCAGCAGCGATTTTCTGCGCGAGGCCGGCGCCCCGGGCGATTACGCCGCCCCCGCCCTGCGCAAGGCGATCACCGCCAGCGCCGCCGCCTGCCGCCGCCACGGCAAGTGGTTCGCGCTGGCCGGCGTCAAATCCGACCCCGGCCTGATCGCATTCGCCGCCGGCGAAGGGGCGATGCTCGTCTCTGCGGGCAGCGATCTGGAATGCGTCGTGGGCAAGCTGGGCGAGCAGTTCGCGCTTGTCACCGATGCCGTGGCATCCGCGACCATTGCGCCCAACACCGGCGCAAGGGCCCCCGCCGCCCTGCGCCGAACCTGAAACCCGTTCACGAGGAGGAGAACGACATGACCGACACCATCGCGAAAAACCCCGGCCGGCGGCGCCTGCTGGGCCTGACCATGACCTGCAGCGCTGCCCTGCTTCTGGGGCTGGCCAGCGCGGACCTGGCCGCCGCCGAGGTCGATTTCTCGGGCCAGACGATCCGTTTCGTGGTGCCCTTCGGCGAGGGCGGCGCGGCCGATATCTATGCCCGCCAGATGGCCGCGGGGCTGTCGACCCATCTTCCGGGCCAGCCCAGCATCGTGGTGCAGAACATCGGCGGCGCCGGCGGGCGGGCCGGGGCCAATGCCTTTCAGCGCGAGGCCGAACCCGACGGGTTGACCGTGCTGGCGACTTCGCCCTCCACGCTCACCAGCTTCATGGTCGGGGCCGAGGGCGTGGAATACGATCTGTCCGCCTATACCCCGGTCCATGTGGGGCTTCTGAATGCCGTGGCCTATACAAGGGCCGAGGTGGGTCTGGGCGAGGCCGAAACGCTGGAAGAGAAGATCGAGGACCTGCGCGCCTTCGATCTGGTCTATGGCGATTCGGCGCCCAATGCCGGCCCGCTGCGCTTCATCCTGTCGCTGCACTTGCTGGGCGTGGAGCCGCGCGCCGTCTGGGGGCTTTCGGGCGGCGGCCCGCGCCGGCAGGCCTTCGAGCGCGGCGAGTTCCAGATCAACTACGAATCCAGCTCCGCCATCGTCACGCGGGTGTTGGACTGGGTCGAGGCGGGGGATGTGGATCTGTTCTTCCAGTTCGGAACGCTGACCGAGGATGACGAGATCGCGCGCGATGCGCTCTTTCCCGACGTGCCGACCTTCGGCGAATATTACGAGGCGCTGCACGGCAGCGCGCCGGAGGGGCCGCTCTGGCGGGCGTGGCAATCGCTCTTTTTCTCGAGCACCGTCTTCAACAAGGCGCTCTGGCTGCCCGAAGGCACGCCCGACGAGATCATCGAGGCCTATACCGCCGCGGTCGAAGCCACGCTGTCGGACCCCCAATGGACGACCGGCATCGGGCAGAGCTTCTATGACGTCTCCACCTCCTTCACCGGGCCGCAGACCCGTGACATGGTGTCCGAGCATCTGGTGCTGGACGAAGAGACGCTGGAGGCGCTGCGGGTCTTCCTCGACGAGGTCTATGACGCCGATCTCTGACCGGCCCGGGATGGCCTGATCCGGGCGGCCCTGACCGGGGCACGCCCAACAGGACGCGCCGGATCGGGGCGTCGGCAAGGTGTCGCGGCGGGGCGCAGATGCCCGCGCCGCGGCACGCATTCACGCAGAGCAGTCACGGGGAGGAGGCGGGGCCGTGGTGATCGAGACCGGTCTGGAGGCCATGCTGGCCGCGCTGCAGGAGCTGCTGACCCTGCAACACATGTCGTTTCTGGCAGCCGGGGTCCTGCTGGGGCTGCTGATCGGGGTGATCCCCGGGCTTGGCGGGCTGGCCGGGCTGTCGCTGGTGCTGCCCTTCATCTACGGGATGGAGCCGACGCTGGCGCTGGCGCTGATGATCGGAATGATCGCGCCGACCACCACTTCCGACACCTTTCCGGCGGTGCTGCTGGGCATCCCCGGCACGGCCGGATCGCAGGCCACGGTGGTGGACGGCTTTCCGCTGTCGAAGAAGGGCGAGGCCGCGCGGGTGCTTTCGGCCTCGTTCGTGGCCTCGATGGTCGGCGGGATCGTGGGCGCGCTCACGCTGACGGCGGCCATCGTGTTGGCCATGCCGCTGATCCGGATGATCGGTTTTGCCGAGCAGATGCTGCTGATCATCCTCGCGCTGGGGATGATCGGGGTTCTGTCGGGCGGCAACCTGCTGGCGGGGCTCGCCGCCTGTTGCGCGGGGCTTCTGTTGGGCACGGTGGGCACGGCACCGGCGACAGGGGGCGCGCGGCTGCATCTGGGCAATGCCTATCTGTCCGATGGTTTTCCGCTGATCGTGATCGGGCTGGGCCTGTTCGCCCTGCCCGAGATCCACGACCTGCTGCGCAAGCGCGCCGCGATCAGCGAAAGGCCCGTGCTCGGGGCCGGCCGGCTGCGCGGGCTGGCCGATGCGCTGCGCTATCGCTGGCTGATCCTGCGCTGCAGTCTGATCGGCAGCCTGCTGGGCGCGCTGCCCGGGCTGGGCGGGTCGGTGATCGACTGGATCACCTATGGCCATGTGGTCCAGTCGAGCCGCGACCGTTCGCAATTCGGAAAGGGCGATATCCGCGGGGTCATCGCGCCGGAATCGGCCAACAACGCCAAGGAGGGCGGCGCGCTGGTGCCGACGCTGCTGTTCGGCATTCCGGGTTCGGGCACCATGGCCATTCTGCTGGGCGGCCTGATCCTGATCGGGATCGAGCCCGGCGCGGGGCTGGTGACGCACGATCTCGACATCACCTATCTGATCATCTGGTCGCTGGCGCTGGCAAATGTGATCGGCGCGCTGATCTGCATTCTCGCCTCGACCTATATCGCGCGGCTGACCACCGTGCCCTTCATCCTGATCGCTCCGGTGATCCTTGCGCTGATCGTCTTTGCCGCGGGGCAGGCCTCGCGCAGCATTGGCGATCTGGCGGTGCTCTTCGCCTTCGGCATCATCGGGCTTTTTTTCAAACAGCAGAACTGGTCGCGCCCGGCGCTGCTGATCGGCTTCGTTCTGTCGACGCAGCTTGAGACCACGGTCTACCAGACAATCCAGATCTATGGCTTCGGGTTCTTCGAACGGACCCAGTCGCAGGTGCTGATCGCGCTCATCGTGCTGTCGCTGGTCTCGTCGGTCGTAGCGATGCGCCGCATCCGCAAGGAGGCGACGGGCGACGAGGCTCGGGCCGGGCTGTCCTGGGTGGCCGGAGTGGCCGGACTATTGGCGCTGGCGGTCTTCGTGCTGATCAACGTGCAGAACCAGCGCTTTCTGGGCAAGGTCTTTCCCGTCGCCGTGGCATGGGCGCTGGTGGGCTTTGTCGCGCTGCATATCCTCGACCGGCTGCGCAAGGTGCGGACCTGGCACGGGCTGGACCTTGCCGATCTGGGCGCGTGGCTGCGGGTGATGGTCCCGCTTCTGTCGCTGATCGCTTCGGTCTATGTTCTGGGGGTGGCGCTGGGGCTTCTGGCCTTTACCGCGGTCTTTCTGTGGCGCGTGGCGCGGGTGAACCCGCTGATTGCAGCGCTGGCCGGGGCGGGCACGGCGGCATTGCCGATGGTGCTGGGCTATCTGCTGTCGCTGCGGTTTCCGCAGGGGCTGGCGAACCAGTATTTCGCCCTGCCCGCGATGCTGGGAGGCTGAGGTTGAAGGAGGAACGGCCATGACGGACGAGACCGGCGCGACGGCCCGCGACTGGAGCCAACTCAATTCGGGCCAGATCAGCGATGCGCTGGAACGCGCGGGCCTGCCGCAAACGGTGCTGCACGGCTTTGCCCGCGTCGATGGCGGCGCCGGGCCGTGCTTCGGGCCGGCCTTCACGATCCGGCAGACACCCAAGGCCGAGGACACGCCGCGCGCCGAGGCGCTGGTGCGCCACGGAAGGGCGGTGCGCGAAGAGGTGCCCCCCGGCGCCGTCATCGTGATCGACAATGCCGGCAGGCTCGACAGCGCCACATGGGGGGGCAACCACACCCGCCGCTGTGCGGCGCGCGGTATCGCCGGGGCGGTGATCTTCGGCGCCTCGCGCGACATCGAGGAGATCGCGCAAACCCGCCAGCCGGTCTGGACCACCGGACAATCCCCGGTCAAAAGCCTTTGGTCGCTGCGAACCGAGGCGATCAACGCGCCCGTGACCGTTCAGGGCGTCACGATCAGGCCCGGCGATATCGTCTTTGCCGACCGCACCGGAATCGTCATTATCCCTCAGGCGGCGGCCGCGGAGGTTCACGCCCATGCCGAGGCGGTGCGCGCGGCCGAATTGCGCGCCGCCGCGCCCTGAGGCCCCAGCCCTTAGCCCTTAGCCCTTAGCCCTTAGCCCTTAAACCGGACGGAAAGCCCCGATGCCCAGCTCGCGCCAGCTTCAGATCCTCTATCAGATCGTGCTGACCGGCTCCATCACCGAGGCCGCGCGGCGGATGGGGGTGTCGCAACCGGCGATCAGCATCGCCCTGCGCCAACTGGAAACCCGCGTCGGCATGGCGCTTTTCATCCGCCGCGGCGGCCGGTTGATCCCCACCCCCGAGACCGAGGCGCTGTTCGACGAATTGCGGGTGATCAACGAGCGGATCGAGCGTGTCAGCGCCCGGCTCGGCCAACAGGCGGGGCTGCAGGCCGGGCATGTCACGCTCGCCGTCAATGCCGCCGTGATGAACGCCGAGATCGTCTCGGCCATCGCCCGCTTTCGCGAATGCCACCCCGGAATCCGGATATCCATCCGGCGCCTGACCTCGCGCCAGATCGCCGGTCAGGTGGAAAACGGCGAGGTCGATTTCGGCATCACCTATGGCCGCAATGACAGCGCCCGAGTCGCGAGCAAGGTATTTCGCGAAACGCAGATCGTCTGCGTCGCCCCGCGCGGTATGTTCGGGGCAGCCGGCGGGACCGTCACCGCCGAGGATCTGGTGCGCACGGACGACAAGCGCTTCATCTCCTATCCGCGCGGCTCGATGATGGGGCGGCTTATCCATGACGCGATGTCGGTGGCCGACCCGTCATGGACGCCGGAGGTGACGGTGAATGACGCGCTCGTCGGCTGCCTTATGGTGGAGGCCGGTGCCGGGGTCGCACTGCTGGTGCGCAATCTGAGTCTCGAGCGGGTCTTTCCCGATATCGCCTTCCTGCCGCTCGCCCCGCTGGAGCCGGTGCGCATCATCCTGCAGACCCACCCCAGCCGGGTGCTGTCCCATGCCGCGATGCGGCTGATCGCCGAGATCACCGGCACGGATGCGGCAGGCTGAGCCGCCCTGCACGGGGCCAACCCGCCCTGCCCTGCCCGGCCCGCCCTACCGGCTTGCCGGGCGCGCCGGCGCCTGCTAGGCCTGCGGCCAACAGGCGGGACAGGCCATGCCACTGATCACCGAGATCGAGGATCTGCGCCGGCTTTACCGGCGCCGCGTGCCGCGGATGTTCCGCGATTATGCGGAGTCGGGCAGCTATACCGAACAGACACTGCGCGAGAACCGCGCCGATCTGGACCGGATTCGCCTGCGTCAGCGCGTGGCGGTGGACATGTCCGACCGTTCCATCGCGGCGGAGGTGCTGGGCCGGCCGGTGGCGATGCCGGTGGCGCTCGCCCCCGTGGGGATGACCGGCATGCAGGCCGCCGATGGCGAGATCAAGGCCGCCCGCGCCGCCGAGGCCTTCGGCGTGCCCTTCACGCTGGCCACCATGTCGATCTGTTCTATCGAGGATGTGGCGGCGCATACCACCGCGCCTTTCTGGTTTCAGGTCTACACGCTGAAGGACGACGATTTCATGCGCCGCCTGCTGGAACGCGCGCGGGTGGCGGGCTGTTCGGCCATCGTCGTGACGGTCGATCTGCAGATCATGGCCCAGCGCCATCGCGACCTGAAGAACGGCCTGTCGGCCCCGCCGCGGCTGACCCTGTCGGCGCTTGCGGATATGGCTACGAAAATCCCCTGGGGGCTGGAGATGCTGGCCACCCGGCGCCGCAGCTTCGGCAATATCGTGGGCCATGCCGCCGGGGTGGAAGACGCCTCGTCGCTGGTGGAGTGGAACAACCGCGTACTGGACCCGACGCTCGACTGGCGGCGCATCGCTCAGTTCAAGCAATGGTGGGGCGGGCCGATGATCGTCAAGGGGATCATGGAGCCCGAAGACGCCCGCCGCGCCGCCGAGGCGGGCGCCGATGCTGTGGTGGTGTCGAACCACGGCGGGCGGCAACTGGACGGCGCGCCAAGCTCCATCCGGGCACTGCCGGCGATTCTGGATGCGGTCGGCGACCGGATGGAGGTGCATCTCGACGGCGGCATCCGCTCCGGTCAGGATGTGCTCAAGGCGCTGGCGCTGGGCGCGCACGGCACGTTCATCGGACGGGCCTGGACCTATGGGCTGGGCGCGCTCGGACAGGGCGGGGTGAGCCGCGCGCTGGAGGTGATCGCGCACGAGCTGGACCTGACCATGGCGCTTTGCGGGGAGCGGCGGGTGCAGGCGCTGGGGCGGCACAACCTGATCCTGCCGCAGGGGTTCGAAGACCCTACAGTGCCGCTCTGACGCCGCCCCGGGCACCGTTTCCAGAGCCCCGCGCGCGCGTGGGGGGGGGGGGTACGCCGGGCCGGGGCCGTGCGCGCTGGCGCGGCCCATTTCCGCTGGCCCGGTGAACGCCACGAAGCCTCCCGGGCAGCGGATGACCAGATGTTGCGATGATCCGGCCCTTCGGCGCGGCTCACTCCGGGGCAGCACCGCCGCTACCGGCCGGCTGCAGCGCCGGCGCCTCGCCGGCTTCCAGCGCCGCGGTCAGGGCGTCGAGGGCGGCGGCGCAGGTATCCAGCTGGCTCTGCTCCACATATTCGTCGGGCTTGTGGCCCTGCGCCATGTGGCCCGGCCCGCAGACCAGCACCGGCAGGCCCAGCCGTTCGTGAAACAGCCCGCCCTCGGTTCCGAAGGCCACCTTGATCGTCGGCGCCTGCGCGCCAAGCACCGCCTGCAGGAAGGCCACGGCCGGCGCATCGGCGGGGGTGTCGAGCCCGGGATAGCCCGACACCTGCGCGATCTCCACCCGCGCCTGGGGAAAGCGGTTGCGGTGGGGCGCGGCGATGGCCTCCGCATCCTCGGAAAGCACAGCGATGATGGCATCCGGATCATCGGCGGCGATGTTGCGGATCTCGAAGTCCAGCTCGCACAGGTTCGGCACGATGTTGAGCGCGCTGCCCCCGCGCATGACGCCCACATGCAGGGTCGTGTATGGCACGTCATAGCCGTCGTCGCGGGCGCCGCTCGCGGCCAGATCCTCCTGCCGCGCCCGCAGCCGCGCGATGAACTCCGCCCCCATATGCAGCGCGTTCAGCGCATCGGGTGCGAGCGCGGAATGCCCCTCCTGCCCGTGGCAGCAGGCCCGCAACGCCCGCTTGCCCTTGTGGCCGGTGGCGATGCGCATGCCCGTGGGCTCGCCCACGATACACAGCGCGGGGCGGTCGGGCCGGCGCGCCAGCGCCTCCAGCATTCCGCGCACACCGAGACAGCCGATCTCCTCGTCATAAGAGATCGCCAGGTGCAGCGGCAGGCGCAGCTCGCGCCGCGCTGCAAGCAGCATCGCCCGGATCGCCACCGCCAGAAACCCCTTCATGTCGGCCGTGCCGCGGCCGTAGAGGCGCCCGTCGGCCTGCGACAGGGCGAAGGGGTCGCGGCTCCAGTCCTGCCCCTCCACCGGCACCACGTCGCAATGGCCCGACAGCACCACCCCGCCCGGCCCCTCCGGCCCGGTGCTGGCCCAGAGATTGGCCTGCGCGCCATCCGCGCTGGCGAAGCGTTCACAGCGGATGCCCGCAGGCCGCAACAGCCCCTCCACATACTCCAGCAATTCCAGATTGGAGCGGCGCGAGACCGTGGGAAAGGCGATCAGCCGGGCGAGTATCCCGGGGATTTCGGGGATCTCGGGAAGGGGCGGCTCGGGGGTGTCTTGGGTCATGGCATCCTGCGTTCAGGCCACGAGGCCGGGAATGTCGTTGGCGCGCGCGGCTTCCTGACAATGGTCGATGAAGGCCTGAATGGTGCGCGAGACATGGGCGGCACGCGAAATCACGATGCCCAGTTGCAGCGGCGGCACCTCGGTCTGCATCGGAATGAAGCGCAGCTGCCTGCCGTCCATGGAGAATTCCGAGACGGTGCGCATGTTGGAAATGCCGAAGCCGAAGCCGTTGGCCACGAGGCTGCGCTGCAGTGCGATCTCGGTCGTGCGTTCGGCGATGCGCGGCCGCTGGCCGAGGCCGCGGAAGAACGACAGGAAATAATCGGAACTGTGCGGCATATCGAGCATCACCATGTCATGCTCCACCAGATCCTCGGCCGACAGCCGCTCGCGCCGCGCGAGCGGATGGTCATGGGCCAGCATCACATAGGTCGGCAATGTGCACAGCGGATGAAAGACGATGTCGCTGGGCAGCGACATGTCATAGGTCAGCGCCAGATCGATCCGGGCGCTGCCCA